>DGHD01000051.1:0-1587 GCA_002392505.1 Christensenella sp. UBA3857
TCTGTTCCGAGCAGGCGTGGCATCAGGAAATAAAGAACTGGGCCGAAAGCGATTTTGATGCTTTTCATCTCGAAGGCTCGTTCCGATTATCCTACAACGGATCGATCTTCGCAAAGGCAGGGCTCGGATACCTGCTGACCTTTGATAAACTGATCGATGTTTCATCCGATAGCGGGTTGGTATTCAGACCGCTTACCCCGCGCCTCGAAACGAAGTTATATCTTGTCTGGAAGAAGTATCAACCGTTTACACCGATTGCCGAACGGTTTTTGGAGCAGGTCAAAGCTTCATTTCAGACAATTTTTCAGTGAAAACGAAAAAAGGCGGCTTTCGGGAGAAAGCTCCTTCAGTACGAATTTGTACCGAATTACAGTCCTGTTTCGTACTGTTGTCGACCCCGTCCTTCCGGATCCGCGGTCAGATACAGGATCAAACCACCGCGTTTTTTCTCATCCCCTGCATACGCGTCCGAAGGTTATGGCATAAACCCTTTCAAACGGTTGCAAATCCGCTTTCGTTGTATTATAATATGGAGTGGGTGAATATGGAGGCGCAGGGCTCTCCGCATTTAATTCGTTTAATACAGCGAAAGCTGAAAAGAAAGGAATAAAACTATGTCCGTAAAAGTTGCTATCAACGGTTTTGGCCGTATCGGCCGTCTGGCTTTCCGTCAGATGTTCCATGCAGAGGGTTATGACGTCGTCGCGATCAACGATCTGACCTCCGCAAAGATGCTCGCACATCTTCTGAAGTATGACTCCACGCAGGGCAACTGGGTCGCTCAGGGTCATACCGTGGACTTCCACGAGGGCGAGGGCGAGGATAACTACATCGTCGTCGACGGCGAGAAGATCGTCATCTACAAGATGCCCAACGCCGCGGATCTGCCCTGGGGCAAGCTCGGCGTAGACGTCGTGCTCGAGTGCACCGGCTTCTATACCTCCAAGGCAAAGGCGCAGGCGCATATCGACGCCGGCGCGCGCAAGGTCGTCATCTCCGCTCCCGCGGGCAACGATCTGCCTACCATCGTTTACAACGTCAACCATGAGACCCTGAAGCCCGAGGACAACATCATCTCCGCCGCGAGCTGCACCACCAACTGCCTCGCGCCGATGGCGAAGGCCCTTAACGACCTCGCTCCCATCCAGGCTGGCATCATGTGCACCATCCATGCGTACACCGGCGACCAGATGCCGCTCGACGGTCCCCAGAGGAAGGGCGATCTCCGCCGCAGCCGCGCCTGCGCGATCAACATCGTTCCCAACTCCACCGGCGCCGCGAAGGCCATCGGTCTCGTCATCCCCGAGCTCGCCGGCAAGCTGATCGGCGCAGCGCAGCGCGTTCCCACCCCGACCGGCTCCACCACCATGCTGAACGCGGTCGTCAAGGGCAGCGTTACCAAGGAGCAGATCAACGAGCAGATGAAGGCCGAATCCAACGAGTCCTTCGGCTACACCACCGATGAGATCGTTTCCTCCGACATCATCGGCATGCGCTTCGGCTCGCTCTTCGACGCCACCCAGACCATGGTCCTGCCGCTCCCGAACGGCGACACCCAGGTCCAGGTCGTTTCCTGGTACGACAACG
>DGHD01000051.1:1646-12415 GCA_002392505.1 Christensenella sp. UBA3857
GACAACGAGAACTCCTATACCAGCCAGATGGTCCGCACCATCAAGTACTTCTCGGAGCTCGGCAAGTGAAACGGTTTTGATATTTGAGTCCGATCCACGATCGGGTCTGCCGCGGGTTTGATACCCGCGGCTTATTTATTTGCCTTGCATTTGAAGCATTTTCAACGTATAATTAAGGGTAACGATCCAAAGCGTGCACGGCGGAGGATCGGTACGCCGCAGGGCGCGGGCAGGCAAAAAACGCTCCCGCGGGGCGTCCGCCGGGCACAGACCAAAAAGCAAGGAGGAAGACCGAATTGAACGTACTTACAACGGACGGACTTTCCAAGATATACAAGGGACATTTTGCGGTAAAAGACGTCTCCATGCATATCGATAAGGGCGATATCTACGGCTTCGTCGGTGAGAACGGCGCCGGAAAGACTACCCTGATCCGCCTCATAACGGGGCTTGCCGCCCCCACCAAGGGGACGTATTCGCTCTACGGAGTCAAGAACACCTCGAACGAGATCTATTCCGCGCGCAGGCGCACCGGCGCGATCGTCGAGACGGCGACCATGAGCCGCGGCATGACCGCCATGGAGAATCTCAAGGTGCAGTGCAGCATCACCGGCGTGAGCAAGACGGACGAGGAGCTCGAGGAATTGATCGGGCGCGTCGGGCTTGACTTCAAATCGATAAAGAACAAGAAGGCGGGCAAATTCTCCCTCGGCATGAAGCAGCGCCTCGGCATCGCGATGGTGATGGTATCGGGCGCCGATTTCGTCATACTCGACGAGCCTATGAACGGACTCGACCCGCAGGGCTTCGTCGAGATGCGCGAAATGATCCTGAATCTCAATAAAGAGGGCGTCACCTTCCTTATCTCCAGCCACATCCTTTCGGAGCTCGAAAAGGTCTGCACAAAGGTCGGCGTGATCTCCCACGGCGTGCTGCTCGAGGAGATCAGCATGGAGGATCTCCACCTTGCCGCAAGGCGGCGCATACTGATCGGCGCCGATGACGAGGCGGCGGTCGAGGCGGCGCTCAAGGCGGACGGCCGCTTCCCCGATATCGGTCGGGAGGAAGGCAGGCTTGCCGTTTACGGCGACGCGGATATCAACGCGATAATGCGTATCCTCGTCGAAAAGGGACTCGGGATAGGGACCATAAACGTGCTCGATGAAACGATAGAAGACTATTATATCCGTCTTCTCGGAAGGGGGAAGATCGCATGAAGAGACTATTGAAAGCCGATATCTACCGCGTGCTCAAAAACAAACTGTCGCTTATCGCGCTGATACTCGCAGTCGCGTTCCCGCTGCTCATAGTGCTTATGTACGCGGGCATCCGTGCCGTAAGCGGGCTCAGCGGCGAAGAAGGCGCGGATATCCTCTTCAACGCGAACTCCATAATCGGCTCCGTCTATTCCCTGACGAACAATCTGGGGCTCGTTATCCCCGCGTTTGCGGGCATACTCGTCTGCTCCGACTTCTCGAACGGCACGCTCCGCAACAAGGTAATCGCGGGGAACCGCCGTGTGGAGATCTATTTCTCGCACCTGATCGTTTCGATACTGTTCTCGGTCGCGATCATCACGATCTACGCGGCGGCGACGGCGGGGTTTGCGCTCATATTCTTCCCGTTCACCCGCGATCCTTCGCTGAACATGGGGCTTGAGATAATGTACTTCGTGCTGAACGGCACCATGGCATTCGCGTTCATCGCCACCGTTTCGACCATGTTCGCAATGCTTTTCCGCAGCGCCGCGCCGACGATCATATTCACCGTGGTATTCGCCGTCGCGCTGATGGCGATAAACACCGTCGTGATGCTGATCGACTATGAGAAGTTCAAGTACGCGGTCTATTTTATCCCCACCTTTGCCGGGAACATATTCAACCTCAACAATTTCAGCATAATTGGAATGCTGAGCCAGACCGCCGACACTTCCCGCGGGCTCATATTCGCGGAGGCAATGCTCTCCTACCTCTTCTTCGGAGCCGTCAACACCGGTATAGGGCTGCTGGTCTTCGGAAAGAGGGACGTTAAATAAGCCGGAGGACTCATATGAAGATCAAGGACTGGTTCTTAGTCCAGAAGGAAAAACGCGCCGCGAAAAAGCAGACGAGGCTTAAAAAGAAGCTTATGAAGAAAGCCGGAAAGCTCGAGCCGCTCGGCGCCGATACCGAGGGGATCGAGCAGCCCGAGTCCCGCTTTACCGAGGAGTATAAGGAATTCCTCGATAAGCAGGACGCCCCGGAACGCGCCGTTGAGAAGGAGTGAATCCCGCGCACGCATACGCGTTGGGCGCTGCACCGAATGAAAAAGATACTTAACGCCAACCAAATAAAGCTCATCGCCATTATCGCGATGACGATAGACCATCTGGCTTGGGCGATATTCCCGGGTCTTCGGACGGAGTGGTACGTTATCGCGCTCCACATAATCGGGAGGCTGACCGCGCCCATCATGTGGTTCTTTATCGCGGAGGGCTGCCATTACACGCGCAGCATGGGAAAATACGTCGGCAGGCTGTTCATATTCGCCCTTATTTCGCATTTTGCCTACGATTTCGCGTTCGGCATCCCCTTCCTTCCGCTCTCCACCGGCGTGTTCAACCAGACGAGCGTTATGTGGTCGCTCGCGTGGGCGGCGGCGCTCGTTTGGATATGCAGGTCTGAAAAGCTCCCCCAATGGGTCAAGCTCGTAATATCCGTCGCGGTATGCGTTATCGCCTTCCCGTCGGACTGGTCGAGCATCGCCGTTATGTGCCCGTTCTTCCTTTACGCGCACAGGGGGAAGTTCAAGCTCCAGGCGATCGATATCGTGCTGTGGAGCCTCGTTTACGCGCTCGTTTACTTCTTCTTCCTCGATAAGCTGTACGGCGCGCTGCAGATGTTCACCTTCCTGACGATACCGATACTCGCCATGTATAACGGCGAGCGCGGCAAATGGAAGGGCATGAAGTGGTTCTTCTATATCTACTACCCCGCGCACCTTGTCGTGATAGGCATAATAAGGCTTGCGCTCCACGGGAATATCTCGACCATCTTCTGATCGGAGGAAACATGAACGAACTTGAAAACTACTATCTGACCCACGACGAGGACGGAAGGCTTTTATCAAAGCACGGCTCGGTGGAATTCATAACCACAATGAAATACATCGGCGAATATCTTGCCGGCGTGCCGTCGCCGTCCGTTCTCGAGGTCGGCGCAGGTACGGGAAGATACAGCGTTACGCTCGCCAAAGAGGGGCTCAGCGTGACAGCCGTGGAGCTCTTCGAACACAATCTCGGGATATTGAAGTCAAAGCTCGACGGTTCCGAACCGATCCGCGTCATCGAGGGGAATGCGCTTGACCTTTCGATGCTCGATACGGGTTCGTTCGATCTCACCCTCCTGTTGGGACCGATGTATCATCTCTACACGCGGGAGGAAAAGCTGCGGGCGCTTTCGGAGGCGGTCCGTGTAACGAAAAAGGGCGGCATTATAATGGTCGCTTACTGCATGAACGATCCTGTAATAATCCAGTACGTTTTCGCGGCGGGGCATCTTGAAGAGGTGCTTGCCGGAAACATGCTGACCCGCGACTGGCATACGATCAGCCGCGAACGTGATCTGTTTGAGATGGTGCGCCCCGAGGAGATCGCATCGCTTGACGCCGGTATGCCGGTCGAGCGGCTCAAGCTCGTCGCGACGGACGGCGCGTCGCATTACATGAGCGGTATTATCGACGGCATGGACGATACGACTTTCGGCAAATGGATCGAATACCACCTTGCCGTATGCGAGCGGGAAGACCTTATCGGCGCTTCGAACCACACTCTGGACATATTAAGGAAGCTTTGATCCGAAGGAGTCCGAAATGATACTTGAGACCGAACGGCTCATCCTCCGCCCGTGGGAGGAGGGCGACGCCGAAGAATGCTATAAATACGCCAAGGATCCGCGCGTTGGCCCGATCGCCGGGTGGCCCGTCCATACGAGCGCCGAACAGAGCCGCGAGGTGATACTCGGCGTGCTCTCCGCGCCGGAGACCTACGCCGTGGTTTTGAAGGAGACGGGGCTTCCGATAGGCAGCATCGGGCTCCATCACAACGATCTTGCCGAAAAGGAGGACGAGGCGGAGCTCGGCTACTGGCTCGGGGTCCCCTATTGGGGGCGCGGACTGATCCCCGAAGCCTCTCGCGAGGTGATCCGTCACGCCTTTGAGGAGCTGAACCTCAACAGGATCTGGTGCGGCTATTACGAGGGCAACGAAAAATCGCGCCGCGTGCAGGAGAAGCTCGGCTTCAAGCCCCAATGGGTGAGCGAAAACCTGCCCGTTCCGCTGCTCGGCGAGACGCGCACCGGGCACGTAAGCCTGCTTACCAAAGAGGATTGGCTCGGGCAAAAGAAGACCGAGGGCTTCTTCTTTTCCGTCGAAGACCTGAACGACGGGGAGATATTCCTTAAGCTCAGGAGGACCTGCGGCGAAAAGCCCGAAAAGAGGTGGCTGCCGGCTTATTATTTCGACATCTGCCGCGCGGACGGGATCAAGATCGGCGTCTGCGATCTGCGCGTCGGTCACAACGACAAGACCTATATCGGCGGCAACATCGGCTACGGGATCGACCCGCCCTTCAGGGGCAGACATTACGCCGCCAAAGCCTGCCGGCTGCTGTTCAGGCAGGCGAAAAAGCACGGCATGGATCATCTTTTCATCACCTGCGATCCGGATAATACCGTCTCGAAAAAGACCTGCCTCGCGGCGGGAGGCGCGTATATGGGCACCGCGCTCATCCACGAGGATAACGAGCTCTATGCCGACGGGAAGCGTTTCGCTTCGATTTACAGGTTTGAACTCTGATCCGCCTTCGTCCTGCGATTTGTGACTTTTTCCGTCCCTATACGCGCTTTTTTTCTTTATTTTAGTGCAAAAAATGCAGTTTCCTATTGCATTTCGGGAAAAACCATAGTATACTGTACCCGATCCTAAAATACACGAAAGGAAGTCTTTTACACCATGACAAAACTGGAATTAGTTGACGTCGTAGCAAAGAAGGCGGAGATCACCAAGGTCGAAGCCAAGAAGGTCGTCGACGCTGTTCTCGTTTCCATCAACGAGGGGCTTGCCGCCGACGGTAAGGTCGCTCTCCCCGGCTTCGGTACCTTTGAGGTAAGGAAGCGCGCAGCCCGCACCGGCAGGAATCCCCAGACCGGCGAGACCATCAAGATCAAGGCCGCCAAGGTTCCCGCTTTCAAGCCCAGCAAGGCTATGAAGGAGCTTGTCAACAAGCCCAAGAGGAAGAAGAAATAAGACCAGTTGAAACCTTTCGTCGCCCGGCTCACCCCGGGCGGCATTTTATGTATATGGGAGGCTTTTTATGGATTACGTCAGGGTAACGAAGGACAATATCGAAAAGGAGCATATCTGCTGCGCCATATCGAACAACAAGGATATCCAGGTCGCCTCGAAAAAGGAGTGGCTTTCCGCGCGCTTTGACGAGGGGCTCGTATTCTTGAAGAGCGTCGAGCGCGGCAAATGCTTTATAGAATACATCCCAGCCGAAAACGCATGGGCGCCTATCGACGCCGACGGGTACCTGTACGTCGACTGCCTGTGGGTATCCGGCTCGTTCAAGGGGCATGGGTATTCCAACGAGCTTCTTTCCGCCTGCATAAACGACGCGGAAGATAACGGCAAAAAGGGCGTCTGCATACTCTCCTCCGCAAAGAAGAGACCCTTCCTTGCGGATCCCAAATACCTGAAGCACAAGGGCTTTGCCCCGTGCGATACCGCCGCGGGCGGAGTGGAGCTCTGGTATCTGCCCCTCTCGAAGGACGCCGAGCCGCCCCGTTTCCGGGACTCGGCAAAGCATCCCTCCGTTCCCGATAAGGGCTGGGTGCTCTATTACACGAGCCAGTGCCCCTTCAACGCCAAATACGTGCCGATAGTCGAAAAGGCGGCGGCGGATAACGGCGTGCCCTTCAAGGAGGTGCATATCACATCCCGCGAGGAGGCGCAGAACTGCCCCGCGCCGACCACGACCTACGCGCTGTTTTTCGACGGCGAATACGTGACGAACGAGGAAATGAACGATACGAAGTTCCTTAAACTCGCGCTGAACAAATGATCCGCGCCTTACAAAAAAGTCACATTTTCGTCACCGGATCCGATTTTACCGGCTCTTCCGTTTCGGTATGATATGACCGAAAACGGAACGGAGGTAATCATCATGGAGATCCTAAAGGTCACAGATCTTAAAAAAACATACACCTCCCGCCTCGGCGGGGCTCAGGTACAGGCGCTCAAGGGCGTCACCTTTTCCGTCGAAAGCGGGGAATACGTCGCCATAATGGGCGAGTCGGGCTCCGGCAAGACAACGCTGCTCAACATACTCGCCGCGCTCGACAAGCCCACCTCGGGCAGCGTCGTGCTTGACGGGATGGACCTTTCCGCCGTAAAGGAAAGCGCAAGGGCGGCGTTCCGCAGAAAGAACCTGGGCTTCGTGTTCCAGGAATTCGATCTTCTCGACACGTTCTCGATAAGGGACAACATACTGCTGCCCATGGTGCTCGGGCGCGCCGGCGTGAAGGAGATGGAGGCGAAGCTTGCCTCCGCCGCCGAAGCGCTCGGCATTACCCCGATACTTAACAAGTACCCTTACGAGGTCTCCGGCGGGCAGAAGCAGCGCGCCGCGGCGGCGCGCGCCATAATTACCGAGCCGAAGCTGCTGCTTGCGGACGAGCCCACGGGCGCGCTCGATTCGCAGTCCTCCGCGGAGCTTTTGAGCGTGTTCTCACGTCTCAACGCGGGCGGGCAGACGATACTCATGGTCACTCACTCCGTCGACGCCGCCTCCCACGCGGGGCGCGTGCTGTTCATAAGGGACGGCGTGGTGTTCCATCAGCTCTACCGCGGCGGCTCCGCCAACGAGGAGATGTACAGGAAGATCTCCGATACGCTGACGATGCTCCGCACGGGGAGGTGATCCCGAGTGAGCAAGGGTTTTTACACTAAGATCGCCGCCGACAACATAAAAAAGAACTACCGCCTTTACGTCCCCCGCATACTTGCGGAGGCGGGGCTTTTCGCAAGCTTTTACATACTCTTCACTCTCGCGCTCGACAAGCGGCTCGGCGAAGCCGTGGGCGGCTCGGTGCTGCCGACGCTCATGGGCATGGGGACGTTCATAATCGGCTTCCTCTCCCTCATACTGATACTCTACGTCAACAGCTTCCTGATGAAGCAGAGGAAGCGCGAATACGGGCTGTACAACGTGCTCGGCATGGAGAAGCGCCATATAGTCAAGGTGCTTTTCTTCGAGTCGCTCATCGCCTCCGCCGTCTCGATCGCCATCGGCGTCGTCTTCGGCATGCTTTTCTACAAGCTCTCCTCGCTGCTGATCTGCAGGCTGCTCCGCTCCGGAGCCGTGCCGGGCTTTTATTACCTCAGCGCGCCGACCGTCCTCTTTCCCATGCTCGTGTTCGTCGGGCTCGACTTGCTCGCCTTCCTTGCAGGCGCGGTCTCGATATTGCGGCTTAAACCCGTCGAGCTCCTCTCCGGCGCCCGCACGGGCGAGAAGGAGCCGCGCACCAGGTGGGCGCTGCTCGTACTGGGGGTACTCTCCCTCGGCGCGGGGTACTATATCTCGCTCACCGTCAAGAGCCCGCTTGCCGCGTTATTCCTCTTCTTCGCGGCGGTGCTGCTCGTCATGGTCGGCACTTACTTCCTGTACGTTTCGGGCTCCGCGTTCGTGCTCAAGACGCTCAAGAAAAACAAGCGCTTCTACTACGATCCGAAGCATATGCCCGCGGTATCGGGGCTCCTCTTTCGCATGAAGAAGAACGCCGTCGGGCTCGCCTCGATCGCCATACTTGCGACGGGCGTGCTCGTGATGATCTCCACCACGGTCAGCCTCTACGGCGGCGTTAAGGACACCATGGAGACCAATTACCCGCAGCAGCTCTACCTTTCCGCATTTATAAACGATAAGGACCTGACCCAAAGAGTCCCCGTCGAAGACCTCAAAGCGATCGTTTCCGAGACCGCCGCCCAGATGAGCGTTGAGATAGATCACATCGATTCCGAAAAGCTGCTCATCGTCTCCTACCTGATGCGGGACAACAGACTGCTCACGATGAAGGAGACCGACGGCTGGAAGGCCGAGGAGATCACGAACGTCATCTACATAACCGAGGATACTTATAAAAACATCCGCGGCGTCGCCTCCGTGATCTCGGAGCCGAAGGGTCTGGGGCTCAAAAAGGACGAGATAGCCTTCTGCCGCATATCCACCATGATGAACGACGTCGGCAGTCAGCCCGGGTCGATCACGATAAACGCCAGGGAATACCGCATAAAGGAGCATCTCGCGTATTTTCCCATAGCGAGCAACACCACCGGGATAGTCAGCGTCGTGGGTATCGTCGTTTCGGACGACGACGTGCTGAACGATATCTATACCGCCCAGAAGGAAGCCTACGGTGAGCACGCCTCCGAATTCGCCGACAGGATCGGCGTGACCTTTGCCGACGAGGCGGCGGTCAGCTCCGTCGGCGCCGATTTCGACAGGACCGTCGGAGAGAAGCTGAAGGCGAGATATCCGGACGGTCTTTCATACGAGCTTGACACCAAATGGGAATCGCTCAAAAACGTGCTCGAGCTTTACGGCACGTTCCTGTTCCTCGGCATGCTGCTCGGAGCGGTCTGCCTGTTCGCCACGATACTCATAATCTACTACAAGCAGATCTCCGAAGGGTATGAGGACAGGCGCCGCTTCCAGATAATGCAGAAGATCGGCATGGAGGAAAGGGCGGTAAAGCGCACGATAGGCAGCCAGCTCGTGATGCAGTTCTTCCTGCCGCTCATAACGGCGGGGATCCACACGGCGTTTGCCTTCCCGATACTTCTGAAGCTGCTTAAAATGCTCATGCTTACCAATACGGCGCTCTTCGTCGTATGCTCGCTCGCCGCCTTCGCCGTATTCGCGCTGGTCTACGCGGCGGTGTACCTTTTGACGGCGAGGACCTATTACAGGATAGTTCATTAAGGCGCACGCCTTTATACGGAGGTGCAAATGTACCGCATATTCATAGTTGAGGACGACCGCGCGCTCGCGGCGGAGCTTGAAAAACAGCTTGCCGGCTGCGGCTGCGCGGCGCGTACCGTGACCGATCCGCACTCGGTGATCGAAGAGATGCTCGCGTTCGATCCGCACCTCGTGCTGATGGACATTATGCTGCCCTTTCGGAACGGCTATTACTGGGCGCAGGAGATAAGAAAGCTATCCACCGTGCCCATCGTGTTCCTCTCCTCCGCCTCGGACGACATGAACATAGTCATGGCGATAAACATGGGCGGGGACGACTTTATTGCAAAGCCCGTCGAGCCGATGCTCTTCACCGCAAAGGTGCAGGCAGTGCTGCGGCGCGTCTACGAGATCGGCTCGGTATCGACCGAGTTCTGCGGGGCGCTGCTCGATCCCGGCGACGGAAGCGTCAAAATAGGCGGGGAGCGCATAGATCTTACCAAGAACGAGTTCAGGATATTGAGCACCCTGCTTGAGAACCGCGGCAGGATAGTCAGCCGCGACACGCTGATGCTTCGGCTGTGGAACGACGACTGCTTTGTGGAGGAAAACACGCTTACCGTCAACGTGACGCGGCTCAGGAAAAAGCTTGCGGAGCACGGGCTCGACGGCGTTATCATCACGAAGCCGGGAAGCGGGTACATGATAAAATGAAGCTCGTCAGGGAAGTTTTGAGGAAGAACCGTTCGGCGATCATAGTATTCGCCGCGGTGACTGCGGCGAACGCGGCGGTGTTCTGTCTGTACGGCATAATGGCGGAGCCCTTCTTTTATTCGTTCGCGATAGGCGCCTTTGTGTTGGCGCTCATCGCCGCCGTCGATCTCATCGTCGAAAAAAAGCGCGCGCGTGAGAGAAAGCGCGCGCTTGCCGCCATACTCACCGAATGGCGCTCCCTGCCGGAGGCGCATTCCCTTTCGGAGGAGGACTGCCAAAGCATGATAGCCGCGCTCGGAACAGAGCTTGAACGGCTTACCGCCGAGGCGGACGCGGAAAAGCAGGATATGCTCGATTACTACACGGCGTGGGTGCATCAGATAAAAACGCCTATCGCCGTGATGCGGCTCAAGCTCTCGGACGGTACTCCGGAGGATCTGGCGCTCTCGGCGCAGCTCATGCGGATAGAGCAGTACGTCGATATGGTGCTCCGCTACGCACGCCTGAACAGCGATTCGAACGATCTTGTGATACGGGAGTTTCCGCTCGACGAGCTCATCCGCGAGGCGGTGCGCAAGCAGGCGCCCCTTTTCGTCGAAAAGCGTTTGCGGCTCGATTACATAAAGACCGACGCCGTCATCGTGACCGACCAGAAATGGTTCGTCTGCGTGCTGGAGCAGATATTGTCGAACGCCGTCAAATACACGCCCTCCGGCACGGTTACGATAAGGGAGGAGAACGGGCTCCTCCTGATATCCGACACCGGCGTCGGCATCGCCGCGGAGGATCTCCCCCGCATATTCGAGAAGGGCTATACCGGCAATAACGGCAGGCTCGGGCAGAAGTCGAGCGGGCTCGGTCTCTACCTTGCGAAAAAGGCCGCCGACCTCATCGGCGTCCCCCTTTCGGCAGAGAGCTCCGTCGGCAAAGGCAGCACGTTCACGATCGATATAAGGGAAAAGTACCGCATGATTTAGAGCCTATAAATATAGCGGGCTATATAAAGAGAATTATCCCTCATCCACCCTCGCCTTTCAGCCTTCCCTTGGGGTTCATT
>DGHD01000021.1:0-1365 GCA_002392505.1 Christensenella sp. UBA3857
GGCAACCGTCAATGAACCCCAAGGGGAAGGCTGAAAAACTTGGAAGCATCCCAACCAAAAGGCTTCCCCCCCACTTTGGGGTGGGGAAGCTCCGCGTAAGCGGTGATGAGGGGGGGATTTGAACGATATAATGCCGGGGGCATTCCGATATAAACGCGGGCGTTTTCGATATACGCATTCGCGTTCGATATGCGCCCGAAGGCGCATGAAGCATCCCTCATCCACCCTCGCCTTTAAGCTCCCCCACCGGGAGCTTTTTCATTGCAATACTTTTCAATAAACCATAATACATATAATACTTATTAAAAAAATTATCCTTACTATAGAATATTCTATAAGATCTATAGAATAGATAAATAGAAAATACCTATAGAATATTCTATAATATTATTTTAGCACATTAGTTCTCATTTGTCAAGAGACCTGTCTTGATTTGTCGGCGCTGAATATCCCCCCGCCGCTTTGGGAATGATTATCCCATAACGAAACGGGAGGATCGGTCAATGGCGGGCAAGGTGGACATCTGCGGCATCAATACGGGGCTGCTTCCGAAGCTTGACAGAAAGAGGAGCGAGGAGCTTCTTCTCCTCGTCAAGGCGGGCGACAGGACCGCGCGGGAGGAGCTGATCGAGGGGAATCTTCGGCTTGTGCTCTCCGTGATACAGCGTTTTTCGGGCAGGGGCGAATCGCCGGACGATCTCTTTCAGATCGGCTGCATAGGGCTGATCAAGGCGATCGACAATTTCGATCCGGGGCACGGGGTGATGTTCTCGACCTACGCGGTCCCCATGATAATCGGCGAGGTGCGGAGGTTTTTGCGGGACAACAGCAGCATGCGCGTTTCCCGATCGATACGCGACACCGCCTATCACGCGCTTCGAGAACGCACGCGGCTCGAGTATGAGCTCGGGCGCGAGCCGACGCTTCTTGAAATAGCGAAGGCGCTCGGCACGGGGGAAGCGGAAGTGGTGTTCGCGCTCGACGCGATAGCCGACCCCGTATCGCTGAACGAGCCCGTTTTCCGCGACGACGGGGACGCGGTGTTCGTGGTGGATCAGGTGAAGGACGAATCCGCCTCGGAGGAAAAATGGCTCGACTCGGTGGCGCTCAGGACCGGCATGGAGCATCTCCCCGAACGCGAGCGAAGAATAATCGAGATGCGCTATTTTCTGGGACGCACCCAGACCGAGGTCGCCGGCGAGATCGGCATCAGCCAGGCGCAGGTATCAAGGCTCGAAAAGCACGCCCTCGGAACTATGAAAAAGTACGTGTAGACCTGAGGACCGCGAATTGTGGGGAAGATGAAAAGGAATTAGCAATTCGTTTACATCCCAAGCTTATAGGACGCACGCCAAGCGAGCAAAG
>DGHD01000021.1:1428-3089 GCA_002392505.1 Christensenella sp. UBA3857
GCCCACGTGGCCGAAAAATGTTTTTTTCGAGCCGAGTGGGCGTGACGCGCCGCGATAGGCGCGTAACCACGATAACGCAAGTCCGAGAAACCGCTCCGCGAGACATATCCCGGTATGTGTGTACGATGTATCGTTAGTGTAACAAAGTTGGGAAGCCAAAGTTTTTCGGAAGCATCCCTCATCCACCCTCGCCTTACGGCTCCGGTCCCCCTTCCCCAATGGGGAAGGCTGAATAGTCGGCATGCGACCAGCCAAAAGCCTTCCCCTTGGGGGAAGGGGGACCGAAACGCCTGCGTTTCGGTGGATGAGGGATGATTCCTAATTGCTAATTGCTAATTGCTAATTGCTAATTTCTAATTGCTGATTGCGAATTCCCAATCCCCAATTCCCATTTGCTTGCTTCATTGTTTCGTGGTATAATAAAGTGTTGAGTACATTTAAGGAGACGACCATGAAGCATTACGACGTCATCATAATCGGAGCAGGTCCCGGCGGGATATTCACCGCGTACGAGCTGACGAAGCTCAGGAAGGACCTTTCCATAGCTGTTTTCGAGGCGGGCAATCCGCTTGAGAAGCGCGTTTGTCCCATCGACGGGAAGCGCGTGAAGAGCTGCATACACTGCCCCACCTGCGCGATAATGAACGGCTTCGGCGGCGCGGGCGCGTTCTCGGACGGCAAATACAACATCACCAACGATTTCGGCGGGAACCTGCACGAATACATAGGCAAGCCCATGGCGACCGAGCTGATGAACTACGTCGACTCCATCAACATGGCGCTGGGCGGCGCGGGCTCGAAGCTTTATTCCACCGCCGATTCGCACATCAAAAAGCTGTGCCTCCAGAACAAGCTGCATCTTCTCGACGCCTCCGTCAGGCACCTCGGCACGGATAAGAACTACGTGGTGCTTCAGCATCTTTACGACGAGCTGAAGGACGTTACGGATATCTTCTTCAACTCCCCCGTCGCCTCCGTCGAAAAGGACGGCGAGGGCTTTGCCGTCACCGCGAAGGGCGAGCGGTTCACCTGCGATAAATGCGTCATCTCCGTCGGCAGGAGCGGCTCCAAATGGATGGAGAGCGTCTGCAGGGACCTTGATATCGCCACCAAATCGAACCGCGTCGACATAGGCGTCAGGGTGGAGCTGCCCGCGGAGGTGTTCTCTCATCTGACGGACGAGCTTTACGAGTCGAAGATCGTCTACCGCACGGAGAAATACGGCGACCTCGTCCGCACCTTCTGCATGAATCCGCACGGCAAGGTCGTAAGCGAAAACACGAACGGCATAGTCACCGTGAACGGACACAGCTATGAGGATCCCGCGCTCCACACCGCGAACACGAATTTCGCGCTGCTCGTATCGAAGCACTTCACCGAGCCCTTCAACGATTCCACCGCGTACGCCGAGAACATAGCGAAGCTCTCCAACATGCTGGGCGGCGGCGTTATGCTGCAGAGGTTCGGCGACCTGATCGCCGGCAAGCGCTCGACGGTAAAGCGCATACAGGAGAGCTTTACCCAGCCCACCCTTTCGGCGACGCCGGGCGACCTTTCGCTCGTTATGCCGAAGCGCATACTGGACGGCATAATCGAGATGATCTACGCGCTCGACAAGATCGCTCCCGGCACCGCGAACGACGACACGCTCCTCTACGGCG
>DGHD01000021.1:3150-8464 GCA_002392505.1 Christensenella sp. UBA3857
GTCAAGTTCTACAACATGGAGGTCGAGCTCGACTCCGATCTCGAAACGCGGCATAAGGGGCTGTACGTCATAGGCGACGGCTCGGGCGTCACCCATTCCCTCTCCCACGCATCGGCAAGCGGCGTGTACGTCGCAAGGAAGATCGCAGGGGAATAAACTTAGAGGTCATCGGGCCGCGCGCATTCAGCGGCGCCCAACCGGGAGCGGCTGTAATTAAGCATCAGAAAAGCCCGCCCCGCCGTAAAAGCGGGCGGGCTTTCGTTCATATATTATATCGCCTGACGCCGCATTTTCCTCTTGTCATACGGCTCGGAAAGTGATATAATATAAGGTAGTATTATTGAGGAGGCGGCTTGATGAAAAAGCTAATTTCCCTTGTTCTTGCGCTGGCGCTCGCTCTGGCGCCGGCGGCGGCGTTTGCCGTGCAGGCGGAATCCGTCGAGCTTTCGCACGAGTGGGATCTTTTCGACTTCGGCGTGACGCATACCGCGGCGATACAGCCCGTCGGTCAGGGCTACGCCTGGGGCTACAATTATGACGGTCCTATCGGCAACGGCATAATGGCGTCCTCGAACACGACCACGCCCTATAACTGGGGCTCGGACGTTTCGGCGGTCTCCGTCAACAGGAAGACCACCCTTTCGATCGACACGAACGGCGTTCTGTACGTCTGCGGCGAGTTCTGGTTCGGCATCGGCGGCGATCCTTCAATGCCCTCAGGCGGGTACGCGACCGGCCATCCCATGCAGTTCGACACGAACGTCAGGCAGGCGAGCATGGGCTCGAACCACCTTGTTTACGTCAAGAACGACGACACGCTGTGGGTCTACGGAGAGAACGGGAACGGTCAGATAGGCGACAACACCACCACCTCCTGCTACACCGCGAAGCAGATCCTTACGAACGTTGCTTACGCCGTTGCGGGCAACTGCCTCACCGCCGCCGTCAAGAAGGACGGCACCCTTTGGGTATGGGGCAGGAACTCCGACGGGCAGGTCGGCAACGGCTCCACCACCGACAGGAAGACCCCCGTTCAGGTGCTCACGAACGTCTATACCGTCAGCACGATGGGCGATTTCGTGTTCGCCCTCAAGAACGACGGCTCGCTGTGGGCATGGGGCGACAACCAGTACGGTCAGCTCGGTCTCGGCAACACCACCGATAAGACGAGCCCCACCCAGGTAATGACCGGCGTCGCCCAGGTCAGCGCGGGCGTTCATCATACCGGCATAATCAAGACCGACGGCACGCTGTGGTTCTGCGGCAACAACTGGCGCGGCCAATTCGGCAGCGGCTCCACCGGCAGCTACAGCGGCGGCGTTTCCACCTTCACGCAGACGCCCGGCAGCTTCGTCGCGGTCAAATGCGGCAGCAACGTCTCCGGCGCAGTCAAGGAATCCGGTCAGCTCTTCGTCGCGGGCGAGAACACGAAGGGTCAGCTCGGCACCGGTACCGAGTGCGGCTCGATCCCCACTCTCACCCCGATCGACGTGTGGATATTCGGCGCGGGCGAGGTCTATACCGTCACCTTCGTCGATTACGACGGCACAGTCCTCAAGACCCAGCAGGTAATGGAGGGCTCCGCGGCTACCGCTCCGGCGGATCCCACGCGGCTCGGCTACACCTTCACCGGCTGGGACAGGGATTTCAGCAGCGTAACGTCCGATATGACCGTTACCGCCCAATACAGCATCAACAGCTATCGTCTGACGATACTCTACGTATATGAGAACGGCACGACCGCTGCGGCGACCTACACCGGGGATTACGATTACGGCGCCTCCTACTCCGTAACGAGCCCGACCATCTCCGGCTGCACCCCCGATAAGGCGACCGTGCGCGGCACTATGGGCGCCGCAAACACCACTGTGACCGTCACCTACAAATCGAACTCCGTGACCCCCACGGTCCTCATCGGAGACGCCGACTGCAACGGCGTCGTCGACATGAGGGACGTTACCGCGCTCAACGCCTATCTTGTCAACAGCGGGACCCTTACGGCGCAGGGCATACTGAACGCGGACGTTAACGGCGACGGCTCTCTCACCGCCTACGATTCCACGCTGATCGCGATGATCGCCCTCGGCATATCGCTCCCCAATTAACCACGAACGATCAAACGAGCCTGCCTTGCGCTCATGCGCCGAAGCGGGCTCATTTTATTGCCTATGGAAAGAGTTTTGCTGACCCATCCCTTCCCGCCTGTATTCGACGGGAAGTCGCGCGTGCTCATACTCGGTTCGTTCCCCTCCGCCGCCTCGCGGAGCGTGAACTTCTATTACGGGCATCCGCGCAACCGCTTCTGGCAGGTGCTGTCAAGGCTTTACGGTGAGAATATCCCGACCGACGTCCCCGGGCGGCGCGAGTTCCTGCTCGCCCACGGCGTCGCGCTGTGGGATTCGATCGGCGAATGCACGATCGTCGGCTCCTCCGACGCGAGCATCCGGGACGCCGTGCCCAATAAAATATCGGAGCTTCTTGAAAAAGCCCCGATAGAAAAGATATTCGCGAACGGCAAAAAATCGCTTGAATGCTACGAAAAATACGTTTTCCCGGAAACGGGAGTCCATGCCTTCGGGCTGCCGTCGACAAGCCCCGCGAACGCCGCCTGGAGCGTTGAAAAGCTCGCCGGGGCGTGGAGCGTCATACTGCCGGAGGCGGGCGTCAGTTAAGCCGCCCGTACGTAATTACAGCATCTTCAATCCGATGGCCTCCTCTATGGTGCAGCCCGCGCCGATGGAGGACCATTTCATTTTAAGCGCGCGCATGCCGGATGCGATCAGCTTGCCCGCGTACTCGCGCGCCTGTTCCCTATAATCGTCCCTTCCGCTGTATTCGTCGAATTCGACCTCGTCGCCGATGCGGTAATTCGCGGGATCCAGCGCGCCCGACGCATCCACCCTTATCGGCTCCGCATCGGAAAGCGGCACGGTGAAGGAGCCTCCCTCCGCCGAAGGATCGCAGGTGCAGTAGAACACGAACGAGGCGTCGTCGGGCTCGTTCCTTTTGAAATGCGTCTCCGTGACGTAGTAGAAGCTGTAATCCTCATCCAAGAGCCTGGTCAGGAGGGTGATCTCCGCCTCCCTGGGCGAGTACATGAGCACCGTCGTTCCGTACACCAGCAGACCGCCGCTCTCATAGTGCCGGGATTCATCCAGAGTGACGTAATACTCGTCGCCGGTATAATTCCTTTCGCCGGTCTTGACTATCCGGTGCGCCAGCAGATCGAACTTGTATTTGTAGACGAAAACGTCCACGGCGCTCTTAACGCCGGCGACGGACGCGGTGAGCCTTGCCGTGCCCTGCCCCACGGCTGTCAGGCTGCCGTCCTGCTCCACGCGGACGATCCTTTCGTCGGAGCTTGTCCACTCGATCTTGTAGTAGGGCATTTCGGCGGGGGATATCACGGGCTTTGCCGGGACGCTGCTGCCGAGCTGTACCGCGATCTCCTTCTTTTCAAACGAAAGCCTTTCCGGACGGACGCCGCAGATGAGCTCCAGCCTGCCCTCCACGCCGTTTTTGAGCGCGGCGGTGACGGTTATCTCACCTTCCTTTTTGAAGGTCAGCACGCCGCCGTCCAGGTCGGCGACGGAATCGTCCGAAACGCTCCATTCCACCGGACCGGCGACCGCGCCAAGCGGCTGCACGTCGCAGGCGATCCTCACGCTGTCGCCCGGGTAGGCGACAGCGCCCGGCTCCGCGCGCAAAACGAGCTTCTCCGCGGCGTATCCGACGCCGTTAAGCCCCCCGCCCTTTACGAGGAGCAGCCCTATCACCGCCGCCATGCCGCAGAAAACGAGCGCGGAACCTATGCCGATAAACAAAGCCGCGGGGCTTATCCTGCTCCGCACTTTGCCTATCCTCGCCCCGCAGAAGGGGCAGAAGGGTGTTTTTTTGTCAAGCCTGCGCCCGCAGGCGCCGCACTTAAAGTTCATTTACCGCAAATTCTCCTTATCGACAAGTACGCTCTTCGATTCGCCCTTCGCGAGATCCACAATGATCTGCACGCTCCTTTCGATGCCGACCGTGTCGCTGTTTAAGGTGATGTCGTAATTCCTGCAGTCGCCCCAGACGCGGCCCGTGAAATGCTTGTAGTTGACGCTGCGCTTGGAGTCCTTCTCCTTGAGGCGCTCCTCCGGCTTTTTGTCGCTCTCGCCGTAGCGGTTGACGATCCTTATCGCCCTCGCCTCCATAGAGGCGTGGATGAACACGTGGAGCGCGTCCTTCCTGTCGCGCAGTATGTAATCCGCGCAGCGCCCGACGATGACGCACGGTCCCTGCTCCACGATATCGAGTATGGTGTTCCTCTGCGTCACCCACAGGTAATCGTAGGCGCTCATGCCGCCCATCACGCGGGAGGAGCCGATGAACGAGCTCGCCAGGCTGAATATGCTCTTGCCCGGGGCGTACTCGCCGTTTTCCTCTATATACTTGGGATCGAAGCCGGTCTTTTCGGCGACCTTCTCGATTATCTCTTTATCATAATAGGCGTAGCCGAGCCTTTTGGCGACTTCCTTCGCGATGGTCCTGCCGCCGCTGCCGAACTGACGGCTGATGGTGATGATACGCGTGCTCATTGTAAGGATCCCTCCTTCTTTGATTACCTTGTATTATAATATATTACTCTTCGTTTGTCAAGCCGCCGACGAGAAAGAGCGCGATCCTGCCCCGGGCGAGGTATTCGCCCACCGAAAGCCTTGCGAAGCCGCCCGCCGGAAGAGAGGCGGTTTCGTCCCCGGAGCAAAGCTCGGCGCCGCTCGGCGCGAACACGAACGCATGCGCGGAGTCGTAAACGCGGAAGAGCCCCGAAACGAGCTTCATGCTGCCCTCATAGCCCTTGAGCATGAGGTTGAGATCCCGCCCGGAGCCGAAGCAGACGACGTCGTCCTCGCCGGAAAACTCGAGCACCTCGCCGTTTTTCAGGGGGACCTCCCTGCCGTTCACGTTGAGAAGAAAGCCCTCCCCCAGCGGGGTCAGGTACCGCTTTACGCCCTCAAGACGGGTGAAGACGGAGCTCTCGAGCTCAACGAGCGCGCTGCTTATACGAAAGCCGAAACGACGCTCCTGATAGGAGCTGCCCTCCGGGAATATGAAAAGCTCCGTCGTCGTGCCGCCCGACCATGCGGCGGTCACGAATCTTTCTTCGGGGATTATCTCGATCCTGCTCATAATACGCTCCATTGTCGGTTGATAGATATATTTTACCGCATCGAAAGGGATTTGGCAATCGGAAAATATCATTCGAACGATATAACGCCCGGGCGTAAGATATGCGCCCGAAGGCGCATGGGAATTAGCAATTAGCAATTAGCAA
>DGHD01000021.1:8630-14173 GCA_002392505.1 Christensenella sp. UBA3857
CCTTCCCCAAGGGGAAGGGGGACCGGAGCCGTAAGGCGAGGGTGGATGAGGGATGCTTCCGATTAACTTGGGCTTTCCGACTTTGTTACACTAACGATACATCGTGCACACATACCGGGATATGTCTCGCAGGAGCGGTTTTCCGATGTTGGCTTATCGCAGTTCCGCGCCTCTCGCGGCGCGGGCGCCGGACTCCTCGAAATTTGCATGCATTTCTCGTCGTCCTTGCGGGCTCGCTTTGCTCGCCTGTGCGTGCGTCCTAATAGCTTGAGTGCAACTCGTGGGCGTTGCTCGCATTTGCTCGCTTGGCGTGCGTTCTAAAAACTTGAGTGTATCTCGCTTTGCTCGCAATTTTTTCAGCCTTCCCCCCTTTGGTGGGGAAGGTGGCATTTCGACCAAAGGGAGAAATGACGGATGAGGGGGCAATTGCTAATTGCTAATTCCTAATTCCTAATTGTCACTTAAAATATACTTGTTTTTCCTGCAAATTTGCTCTTGCGAAGGGGCGGCGCATGTGTTATAATTGTTATTTGTCAGCACCATACTTACCCCGTTTTTCAAGGCGGGGTCAATAGACCACAAGGAGGTGAAACGAATGAACAAGTATGAGAATCTGTACGTCATCAACGCCGAGCTTTCCGAGGAGGAGATCAAAGCCGTAGTCGAAAAGTTCGCGAAGGTCATCACCGATAACGGCGGTGAGATCGAGAAGATCGATGAGTGGGGCAAGCGCCGTCTTGCGTACCCCATCAACTATCAGACCGAGGGTTACTACGTTCTGGTACTCTTCGAGGCTCCCGGCGCGGTGCCCGCTGAGCTCCAGCGTAACCTTAAGAATGACGAACGCATCATGCGCTACGTTGTAGAGCGCAGGGCGTAAGCCATTTAAGAAAGGAACCGTAATGAACAAGCTTACTATCATCGGAAATCTCACAGCTGATCCCGAGCTTCGTACGATCCCCTCGGGCGTTAACGTCTGCACGTTCACCGTTGCAGTCAACCGCCGTTCCGGCAAGGATGACAAACAGACCGATTTCTTCCGCGTCGCCGCCTGGCGTCAGCTTGGAGAGCTGTGCAGCAAGTACCTCTCCAAGGGCAGGAAGGTCTGCGTCGTCGGCGAAGTCTCCGCCCGCGCCTATGAAGGCAAGGACGGGTCCTTACGCGCCTCTCTCGAGGTCACTGCGGACGAGGTCGAATTCCTCTCCCCCCGCAGCGAAGGCGCCGGTTACGGTCAGCCCCAGCAGACGAACAATTTCGAAAGGCGTCAGCAGGGTCAGGGCTGGAACAGCGAAGCCCCCGCTCATCCCGATAACATGAGCGGCACCGCGTTCGGAGATATCTCCGGCGGCTTTACCGAGATCACCGATTCCGATCTGCCATTCTGATTTTGAGAAAGGAGAACCGTCATGGAAGAGCGTAAAATGAAGCCCCGTCCCAAGAAGTCCCGCCGCAAGGTGTGCCAGTTCTGCGTAGACAAGGTCGAGCATATTGATTATAAGGACACCGCACGTCTGAGGAAGTTCATCACCGAGCGCGGCAAGATCATGCCCCGCCGTATGAGCGGCGTTTGCGCCGAGCATCAGAGGAACCTCGCGGCTGCCATCAAGACCGCTCGTCAGGTAGCTCTGCTGCCCTACGTTGCCGAGTAATTTACTAAAACCTGCTATATGGCGTTGACAAAAAGGAAGCTATTAACAGCTTCCTTTTTTAATTTTCCATTTGACCGGCGCCGCGTTTTAAGGTAAAATGATATAATAACATTTTTACGGAGGATCCGTGATGAAAACGATGAAAAAGCTTGCCGCGCTCATACTTGCGGCGGCTCTTGCGATAACGGTATCGCTGCCTGCGGTATCCCTCGGCGCGGAGGATTACGATCAGCACGACGTTGATAAGCTGCGCGCCTTCTTTTCCGCCGTGAGCGACTCCGGTCATCCCAACGGGGAGGCGTGCAACGACGAAGGGTACGATATAAACGACCCCTCCACGTGGAGCTCGTGCACGTGGACGGCGAACGGAAGGCTGAAGACCATATCCTTCTCCGATCTCGGCTGGGCGGTTTCGGGCGTGCTCGATCTTTCCGGCTGCACGGGGCTGACGAACGTCACCGCGACCGACTGCTTCCTGACAGGCGCGGTCGTAACGGGCTGTTCCTCGCTCGTTTCGCTCAACCTTACCGGGAACGATATCCAGGCGATAGACGTTTCCTCCTGTACCGAGCTCACGCTTTTATGGCTGAAGCAGAACGGCGTTTCAAGCATAGAGCTTTCCTCGAACGGGAAGCTGACGAGCCTTGACGTTTCCTATAACGCCTTAACGGAGCTGGACGTCACCCACTGCCCCCTGCTTACGATACTGCGCTGCACCAACAACGGGATCGGTTCCCTCGATCTGTCGAACTGCCCGCTCATTACGGAGCTGAACGTAAAATCGAATCAGCTCCGCGAGCTGGACGTTTCCGCTTTGACGGGCCTCGAAAGGTTCTATTCCTTCAACAATCCGCTGACGAGCCTTGATATCTCCTGCATGAACGGCGGCGAAAGCTTCATCATCGACCGCGAAGGGCGCGGCTATATAGGCACGCGCGTTTCGATCCTTTCGACCGGCGTTGTGACTTACGCCTCCTCCCGCCCGCTCGAGGGCGAGACCTTCCTCGGCTGGTACTCGGACGGCGTGCTGATCTCGACCGACGCCCAGTATGCCTGCGATTTCGGTCACGGCGCAAAGCACCTGACCGCGCATTTCACCGGCGAACCGGATCCGACTCCGACGCCGACTCCCACGCTGACGCCGACTCCCACGCCGACGCCCACTCCGACGCCGACGCCGACGCCCACGCCCACGCCTACTCCTACTCCCACGCCGACGCCCACGCCTTCGATACTGCTCGGCGACGTCGACGCGGACGGCGAGGTGAACGCGGCGGACGCGCTGCTGCTTTTGAGATACAACCTCGGCATAACCGGCGCGGAGGGGCTTCAGCTTGAGGCGGCGGACGTCAATTTCGACGGCGATATCGCGGCGGACGACTGTCTGCTGATATTAAGATACGCTATGGGCATAATCGATTCGTTCAGATGAGAGCTCTGCCCGAACAATTCATTGAAAGGATGCGGCGCGGGCTGGGGGACGAGTTCCCCCGGTTCATCGCCTGCTATGACGAGCCTCCGAAAAGGGGGCTGCGCGTGAACACCCTCCGCCTCGGTCCCGGGGAATTTGCGGCGGTCTCGCCGTGGCGGCTCGAGCCGACCGGGATACTCGGGGAGGGCTTTATCGCGTTGGACGCGGAAGGCGTCGGGCAGCATCCCTACCACGCCGCTGGGCTCTTCTATATGCAGGAGCCGAGCGCGATGAGCGCCGTTGCGGCGTCGCTTGCGGACGACAGCGGTCTTAAGGTGCTCGACATGTGCGCGGCGCCCGGCGGCAAGACCGGCGGCGTCGCCGCAAGGATGCGCGGGAAGGGGATCATCGTCGCGAACGAGATAGTCCCGAAAAGGGCGAAGCTCCTTGCCCGGAACGTCGAGCGGCTCGGCATAACTAACGCCGCCGTCGTTTCGGAGCGTCCCGACGTTATCGCCGCCGCGCTCCCCGGTTTTTTCGACACGGTGATGGTCGACGCGCCCTGCTCCGGCGAGGGCATGTTCCGCAAGGACGAGACCGCCGTGCTCGAATGGTCGCCCGAGCACGTTTCATCCTGCGCCGAGAGGCAGAAGCTTATTTTGGAAAGCGCCGCGCTCTCCGTTAAGCCCGGCGGTTGCATAGTCTATTCCACCTGCACGTTCTCGCACGAGGAGAACGAGGGCGTGATAGACGATTTTATCAACAAACACAACGATTTTTCGGTGGAGCTCGAAGAGAGGCTCTACCCCCACACCTCCTGCGGCGAGGGGCATTTCGTATGCCGTTTGAGAAGGTCGGCGGCTTCGCCCGCGGGCTGCTCATGCGCCGCGATACAGGGCGCGCGCAGCGGCAAGGCGCTCGCGCCGCTTTACGATTTCATCGCCTCCGCGCAGGAAAACGCGCTGCCGGACGGTGCGCTTTTCGAGAAGAACGGCGTCGTGAGGCTCATACCGAACGGCATGCCGGAGGCGGTGCTCAAGCTCCGTCCCGTGTCCTGCGGAGTGGAGCTCGGCGAGATAAGGAAGGGCCGATTCGAGCCCTCCCACACCTATTTCATGGCGGAGCTCGGGCAGGGCTTTAAGCGCACGCTCGCGTTCGCGCCGGACGATAAGCTCCTTCGGGCGTTCCTTGCCGGAAATACCGTCCCCTGTCCCGAGGACTGGCGCGGCTGGTCTGCCGTCTGCGTGAAGGCGGGGAACAAGGCGTTCCCCATCGGCTTCGGAAAAGCGGTCGACGGGGTGATGAAGAATCATCTCCCGAAGGGGATACTGATAAACTGAACCGATGAATAACACGATCGAACTGTTAACCGAATATTCGCTCAAGCCCAACAAGGCGCTGGGGCAGAACTTTCTTATCGACGAAGAGGCGATAGACCGTATCGTTTCGCTTGCCGCGGAGGCGGGGCTTCCCGTGCTCGAGATAGGTCCCGGGCTCGGCGCGCTCACGTTCCCGCTTGCCGGAACGGGGGTCAAGCTCGCCGCGGTGGAGCTTGACAAGGCGCTTTCCGAAATACTCGCGGAAAGGCTGCCGGAGAACGCCTCGGTAATAAACCGCGATTTTCTCAAGGCGGATCTCGGCAATATCCATTCGCTCCTCGGCGGCGGAGAACTGACCGCGATCGGGAACCTGCCCTACTACATAACGAGCGACATAATGATGCGGCTCATCACGTCGGGACTGCCGATCCGGCGCATGGTCATAATGACCCAGCGCGAGGCGGCGGACCGCTTTACCGCGCGCCCGGGGGACAGGAATTACGTACCGCTCTCGGTGCTCTCGCAGCGGTATTTCACCGTCACGGCGGCGTTCGACCTCTCCCCCGCCTCGTACCGGCCCCAGCCGGAGGTCGCCTCCCGCGTGACCGTTTTCGACAGGAACGGGATCGGCTATGACGAGAGCTTTCCCCGGTTTTTGAAATGCGCGTTCGCGATGCGAAGGAAGACGCTTGCGAACAACCTCGCCGCGCTCGGCGTCTCCCGGGCGGAGGCGGCGGCGCTCATCGAAAAAGCGGGGCTCTCCCCGAGCGTTCGCGCCGAAGCGCTCGGCGTCGATACGCTTGCCGGGCTGTGCAGATCGGCGCTTGAAACGCACGCAGGCAATCAGGACGCACGTTAAGCGAGCCGTGCTCAAGTTTTTAGGTCGCACGTTAAGCGAGCGAAGCGAGCCGCACCCAAGTTTTTAGGACGCACGTTAAGCGAGCAAAGCGAGCGCCGCCCACGTGGCCGAAAAATGTTTTTTTCGAGCCGAGTGGGCGTGACGCGGTGCGATAACCGCGTAACCACGATCACGCAAGTCCGAGGAACCGCACCTGCGAGTCATATCCGAGTTTGAATACACGATGTATCGTTAGTGTAACAAAGTCGGAAAGCTCAAGTTAATCGGAAACATCCCTCATCCACCGCTCGTTCCTCGCGGTCCCC
>DGHD01000009.1 GCA_002392505.1 Christensenella sp. UBA3857
TCGGGCTCAGGCGTCGGCGTCGGATCGGGCTCAGGGGTATCGAGCGCGGCGAGGCACTCAATGATCATCGCCCTTGTGGCGGGACCGACGATGCCGTCCTGTGTGAGAGCGTGATCGCCCTGGAAGGCGAGCACCGCGTTATACGTATTCATGCCGAAATTGCCGTCGATCGCAAGCGGATAGCCGAGCTTGTTAAGCGCCGCCTGCAGCCAGCGGACGTCGTCGCCCGTCATGCCGTATTTCAGATTACGGGTCGGCACAGGATAATTCGCCGGATCGGAGGGATCGTCGGGAGTCGGCGTCGGCGTAGGCGTCGGCGTCGGTGTCGGCGTAGGCGTCGGAGTCGGTGTCGGTGTCGGCGTAGGCGTAGGCGTCGGAGTCGGTGTCACGGTAGGTTCCGGAGTCGGTGTCACGGTCGGTTCCGGCGTCGGAGTTGCGGTCGGTTCCGGAGTCGGAGTTGCGGTCGGTTCCGGAGTTGGCGTGGGGTCGGGTGTTTCGAGCGCGGCGAGGCACTCGATTATCTTCGCCCTTGTGGCGGGACCGACGATGCCGTCCTGTGTGAGAGCGTGGTCGCCCTGGAAGGCGAGCACCGCGTTATATGTATTCGTGCCGAAATTGCCGTCAATCGTAAGCGGATAGCCGAGCCTGTTGAGCGCCGCCTGCAGCCAGCGGACGTCGTCGCCCGTCATGCCCTTTTTGAGCGTGCGAGTGGGCACGGGATAGTTCGCCGGATCGGAGGGATCGGGCGTTTCGCCCGGAGCGGGCGTCGGCGTGGGATCGGCGCCGTAGGGATTCGCGGCGAGCAGCGTCGCTATGTAATTCGCAGTGGATACGTTGCAGTAGCCCGTCTCCGTCCTTCCGTGATCCCTTTGGAACGCCTTCATAGCGGCGACCGTCGAAGCGCCGTACGAGCCGTCTATCGTAAGGGGATAGCCGAGCCAGTTGAGCGCCGCCTGCAGCCAGCGGACGGAATTGCCGGTCGAGCCGTTTGAGAGCGTCTCCGTCGGGAAATCGTAATTGCCGGGATCGAGCCGGTCGTAAAGAGGTATGCTCGACGGGGAAACGGGCAAATCGAGCGTGCCGTCGTCCTCCGAGGTATAATCGGGCACGCCGTAGCCGTAGATATACTCGTCCGAAAGAAGGAACGCGCGCATCTCCACCTTATTGTGGACGGTGTTGCCCTCTATCGTGTAAACTATGCCGTTCCGGACGCAGTAGACTATGCCGACGTGGTTCCAAACGCCGTCCTGATCGGGGAAATCGAAAAATATGAGGTCGCCCCTTTGCGGCTGATACACGCTCGCGTATCTGAACGGTATGTTGAAACAATGCGCGCTCGTGCCCACCCTTGCGTAGCAGGCGTTGCTGACTGTGGATACCGGCACCCTTGCCTGGCGCATACACCAGCTTACGAACATGGCGCACCATGCGCCCCAGTGCCCGGTGGTCTTGCCCATAACGTGCACGCCGTACCAATAGCAGTACTCCGTATAATTGCAGGTGCCGTTCTGGTTCGTGCCGCCGAGCTGGCTCATGCCGTCCCCTTCGTGATAGCCTACCTGCGAAAGCGCGACGAGCACGAGATCCCTTCGCTCATTATACGTGCGCTGGACGTTGAAAAGATTTGCGCAGTACTGGCTCGAAGCGTATGCCGAAGAGGGCGTATAAGTCATCGAGACGGCGTGCGCCGGGGAAAAAACTATTGAAAACAGCATCAGAACGGCTGTGAGCGCCGCCGAAAAACGTCTGTATTTTGTGACGGACATGTGGTTCGACCTCCGCATATTGTGAAAGCATATAGATTATAACATGCTTTTTTTGTAAAAACAAACGGCAAAAAAAGAAAAGTGTTAAAAAACGGCTGAATCTATGATATAATGTCCTTAAAGCCGGAAAAAAGCGATATACGGCGGCAGAAAGGCTTATAAATATGTATAAGGATTGGATCGACGAGCATTTTGAAGAGCATCTCAACTTGCTCAAAACGCTCGCGGCGATACCCGCCCCCTCCCACAATGAGGATAAAAGAGTGCGGTTTTTGACGGAGCTCCTGGCTTCGGAGGGTATTTACGCCTATACCGACGAGGCGAAGAACGTTATAGTGCCAATGGGCGAAGGTCCGAACGCCTGCGTTTACTCGGCGCATACGGACGTGGTGTTCCCGGATGAGACTCCGCTCCCCGTCCGTGAGGAGAACGGCTTTCTTTACGCGCCCGGCGTCGGCGACGATACGGCGAACGTTGCCGCCATCGTTACCATACTGCGTTATATCAGGGAACACGGGCTCAAGCCCAAGCGCCCCGTGCTGTTCGTGTTCAACTCCTGCGAGGAGGGACTCGGCAACTTAAAGGGTACGAGGCAGCTTTTGAAGGACAATGCGGATCGTATTTCGGAATTCGTTTCGTTCGACTGTTCCCTTGACGAGGGAATGGTTACGCGGGCGGTCGGCAGCGAACGCTGGCGCGTTACGGCAAAGACCGAGGGCGGGCACTCCTACTCCGCTTTCGGCAAGCCCAACGCGATACACAGGATGGCGAGATTTGTCGATGCGCTCTATTCTCAGGAGGTCCCCGCAAAAGAAGGTTCCCGCACGACATACAACGCGGGACTCATTTCCGGCGGCACTTCCATAAACACCATCGCGCCGGAAGCGGAGCTTTATTACGAATACCGCTCCGACGATCACAGGCATCTTGCCCTGATGCGCGAGAGCTTCATGCGGCTTTTAAGCGACGCCGATACTCCCGAGGCGGCGTTCACCGCCGAGCTCATCGGCGAACGTCCCTGCGGGGCGAACGTGGACGAAAAGGCGTTTGACAGGCTCAAGGCAAGATGCGCCTCCGCCATAGGGCATGCGACGGGCGAGCCCGTCATGGGATTCTCCGCCTCGACCGACGCGAACATACCGCTTTCGCTCGGCATACCCGCCGTCACGTTCGGACTTTATTCCGGCGGCGGCGCGCACACTCGGGAGGAATGGCTTGAAACAGCCTCGCTCAAGACCGGGCTCGAGATAGGTCTGTCCCTCGTTTTGAACGGTCATTTCGTTTAACCTGCGGCGCCGGGAAACGCGGCTGTCGGCTGAAAAAACCGCCCGCCGTGAAATGCGCCGGAATATGTTTGACTTTGCTGCATGACGGCGGCAGTTTTGCGATGAAAACCGTCAAATATTTCAGGAAAGGACGCCTTTGGAGGTCAAAGGCAAAGGATCGAAAAAATGAAAGTAAAGAAAACGCTTGCGGCGCTTATGGTACTGCTGATGGTTTTCTGCTCCGTTCCCACCGGAGCGAGCCGGGATCCGTGGAGCAGCATGATCGTCGGCGAAAGCTTCCGGTACGTGCTGTGGAAGGGCTATGACGAAAACGACGAAGTCAAGCTCATAAGCGGCACGCTTCCCGACGGCGTGGAGCTTATCAGGGAGTACAACGATACCGAGGGCGTTTACGATTTCGTCATTTCCGGAACGCCCATGAAGGCGGGCGAGTACCCCGTTGAATTCGAGATATGTCCGTACGAGGCGATGCACAGCTATGCGTCGCTCACCTTAAAGGTATGGAACAAGCTCAAGATAACCGTAACAAGGCTGCCCGACGCCGTGGTCGGCGAATACTATTCCCAGAAGATACCCGTCACCTATCCCGAGGCGGAGTTCACCGAATGGTGGAATCCCGGCGAGGGAGTCATCCTCGAAGGACTCGGTCTGGAGCTTAAAAGCGACGGCACCGTCTGCGGGACCCCCACGAAGGCGGGCGACTTCCACTTTTACGTGACGGTCGATTCGCTCCTCAACCTGGATTCGGACGAGGCGCGCATCGAGCTGAAGATCGCTCCGCCCGCCGTGCCGACGGATACTCCCACTCCGCCGCCGACGCTTCCGCCGTCCCCCACCCAGGCGGGGATCGACGCGCGTTTCACAGCGGATTCGTTCATCTGGTACTTTCCGGATGAGGAGTTCGAGCTCCAGCTTATCGGCAGCATCGGCGACTCCGTAGAGATAGGTAACGTGATCGGCGACATTCCCGAAGGAGTAAAGGTCAACGCCTACAGCTTTGACGGCGAAGTGACCGTTAAGGGCTCCTTAAGCGCCGCGTTTGCCGAGAGCGGCGGAGCGTTCACCGTTATTATCCCATTAAAAACGGAAAACGCCACCTATTTTATGCATTACCTGTTCCGCCCCGCGCCTAAAGGCGAGATGGAGGCTTACCCCTCCGGCACTCCCCTTAAGGTGCCGTTCGGCGCGTGAGAAAGGAGCCGGATCATGAAAAAGACGATCAAAATAACGACCCTCTTCGCTGTACTTCTTCTCGTCGTTTCGCTTGCCTCGGGCTGCATAAAGCCGAAGCCCGCCGAAACGGATCCTACCCCCATGCCGGGCGTCGAAGCTGCGCTCCTCGGCGACTGGTTCGGTGTGTTCTCCGTGACCGATGCGGACGGAAAATACAAGGATAACAGCGGTCTCACCAACGACTGCGTGATGCGTCTTTCCCCGGACGGCTGCTACATCGTCGTCAACGGGATCGGCGAACTGTTCACCGAATGCTCCGCCGCCGCGTCCGAGGACGGCGTGCTGCTCACGGGCAAGATCGGCGGGTCCCCCGTTTCGTGGAGGCTCATCAAGCGAGGCGCCAAGCTCACGCTTTCCGAGATATACGGCGCAGGCTCCGACTATATGCGGATCGAGCTAATAATGAAGCACTGCGGCGACGAGTGGAGCGGTTCCCCCATCCCCGCCGGGTATGAATACACCGTAAAGCACGGCTTCGGCGCGCTTGTCGAGGCGATGGGCGGCAACAAGGCGAAGCTCCCCGCGGTAGACGCCGAGGGAGTGAACCTGCGCCTTTCGGAGGACGAGGATCAGGGCTGGACGGAGCCTGCCGATCCGCGCTTCAACGACGAGGGACGCACGGTCAGCTCGAACGGCTGCTTCAGCGTTCTCCTGCCCGAGGGGTTCACCGTCGTGAGCGACTCCACGCAGGGCTTCACCGCGGCGAACGAAGCGAAGGGCGTAAGGGCGGTCAGCTACACGGTTTACGTCTCGAACGAGGATCCGCTCAAAAAGCTGATCTCGATCGGCGTAGATCCTTCCGATCCGCAGATCTATCATTTCGTTATCGACGGCTTTGACTGCTTCGCCGCGCCCCGCACGATGGAGAACGTTCCGGGCAGCGAGCTATTGCTCTTCGGCTCGGACGGCAGGAATATGCTCGAGATCCATTATTCCGTCGATTCCGACGCCTCGGAGCTTACCCGAATGCTCGAGTACGCGCCGGAGGATTTCAGCGCATGCGTGCTCGGTCTGCTCGTGCATGCTCCCGAAAAATGATACGCAAATAAAAAAAAGCGTCCGCTCCCCGATCGGGGACGGCGCGTCCGCATAAGACAATGAAAAACCGGGGATGGCGGACCATCCCCGGTTTCTTATCATGGTTATAAAGCCGCTAAGCGGACGCTTCGCCGTCCGTTCATTCCTCCGGCACGGTCCCGGCGAACGCCTCGACGGCGTCTGCCGTAAGCTTTATCATGCCGGACTTCTGCATGCGGTACGCCTGCTCGACGCACCTTAACACGGAGATGTCGTTCGAGGAGCCGTGCCCCTTTACGACTATCTTCCTGCAGCCGAGGAGCACGCTGCCGCCGTAATTGCGGTAATCCATGAAGCGTTTTTCCTCGTCGAACATCTTCTTCATGAGGAGCGCGCCTATCTTGTTGATAGTCCGCGAATAGATGTCCTTCTTGAGCTTCTTGAGCATCTCGAGGCAGGCTCCCTCGGTGGATTTAATGAGCACGTTGCCGGAAAACCCGTCGCATACGACGAGGTCGTATTTGCCGGAAAGGAGGTCCCTGCTCTCCATATTCCCGGCGAAATTGACGCTCTCCATCCCCTTTAATACGGGATATGCGGATTTTCTGAGCTCGTCGCCCTTGCCCTCCTCCTCGCCGATATTGAGGAGCGCGGCACGGGGGTTTTCGATCCCGTAGGCGCATTTCAGGTACATCGTGCCCATGATCGCGAACTCGCAGAGCATACGCACGGAAACGTCCACGTTGGCGCCGCTGTCGCACACGCCGACTATACCGCCGTTCATCGTGGGCAGGAGCGGGCAGAACGCGGGCCTTTTAACTCCGCGTATGCGCCCTATGCGGAGCGTCGCCGCGGCGACGAGCGCGCCGGTCGAGCCGGTCGTGATAACGCCGTGATAGCCGTCGTCCGCACGGATGAGCTCGATCGCCTTCATAAGCGAGCTCTCCTTCTTCTGCTTGATGGCAAGGGTAGGCGTTTCGTCGCAGCCTATCACCTCCGGCGCGTGTATCACGTGCAGGCGGGCAGCGTCGTACTTTTTGCCCTCGAGCTCCTTCATAATGGCGGCTTCATCGCCCGTAAGGGTAAGGTCGAGATCGTCAAGCTCTTCAAGCGCAAGGAGCGCTCCCTTTACGTGCGCGTTGGGGCTGTTGTCTCCCCCGAAGCAGTCGAGTATCAGTTTTATCATCGGTTTTTCCATCGGCGAGGGGATCACCTGTGTATCGCGTGGAAGCAGATGCCCACGCCGTTGGGACCGCAGTGACCGCCCGTGGTGGGATTGACGAACACGGTCTCGATATTAAGATCGTCGCCGTATTTCTCCTTGAGCCGCGCGACGACCTCCGCCGTGATCTCGGGCGCGTCGGTATTGCCGACGATGACGCGGTGACCCTTAACGTCCTCGCCCAGCTCGTCGACGTATTTGAGCAGACGGTCGATCGCACGGGCGCGGCCGCGCTCCTTGCCGACGGACACCATCTTGCCCTCGCTGTTCATGAATATGATGGGACGTACGCCGAGGAGCGTGCCCATCGTGGCGGCAAGCCCGGAGACCCTGCCGGAATGCTTGAAGAATTTAAGATCGTCCGCAAAGAAGTAGATGGCGAATTTATCGACCTCCGTCTTTGCCCAGTCGAGGATCTCCTCGACGCTCTTCCCCGCGAGCGCCATATCGCCGACCTCGAGCACTATGTTATAGCTCACGATGGTGATGCCCTTGGTATCGATATCGTAGAAATTACGCTCGGGATACTTCGCCTTGAGCTCCGCTACCGCCTGATCCATCGCGTCGAAGGTGGCGGTCATCGCCCTGGAGAAATGGACGTAAAGGATATCGTCGCCGTTCTTGAAATGGGGCTCGAATATCTCAACGTACTTCTCGCGGCTGATGGCTGAGGTGTTGGGCAGAGCGCCGTTCCTCAGCTTATCGTAGAACGCGTGCGCGTCGAACACGTCGAAATCCTCGTAAGGATAGACGGTCTCGCCGTCGATCGAATAGGGCATGCTGATCAGTGAATAGCCGTATTTGGCGGCTACCTCGGGGGTGATGTCGCAGTCGGTGTCGGTGAAAAGCTTTAACATATTTATTACTCCTTATAAATTATTCCAGTATCATTATGTATTCGTAGATGGGCTGACCGCCGTCGAGAAGTATGACCTCGGTGAGAGGATGCGCCTTTTCGAGCCCAGCCTTTATCTCCTCCGCCTCGTTCATGTCGGCGTCGGCGCCGCAGACAAGCATCAGTATGCCGAAGTCGCCTGCGTTCAGCGCATCGGCAAGCTTGAGCGCCGCCGTCTTCGCATCGGGAGAATCGGAATAGATCGTGTCGCCGGAGAAGCCGATCCTGTCGCCCTCCACAACGGTCACGCCGTCCTTCTCGGTATTCCTGCTCGCACGGGAGACGACGCCGGTGACGACGCTCTCCATTATCTCGACGCAGCCCGCCTCTATCTCGTCGGTGTCGCCGGAGGAGGTATCGAGCATCGAAAGCGCGGCGTAGCATTCGCCGATCGAGCGGCTGGGGATGACGCGCACGTCCGCTTCCTTATACAGCGCCGCCGCCTGGCGCGCGGTGAGGATTATGTTGCCGTTGTTGGGGAAAACGAGTATCGTTTCGGCATTCGTTTCGGAGAAGGCGTTTATGAAGCTCTCCGCGGAGGGGTTCATGCTCTGCCCGCCGTCCACGACCGCGTCCGCGCCGAGCGAGAGGAACGTGTTCCTTATGCCGTCGCCCGCGGCGACCGCGACGATGCCGAATTTCTTCCTGGGCTTGGGCGGCTTGTAGTTGTTGCGGATGGTGGTCTCGTTATGCTGGAGCATCATGTTCTCGATCTTCATGGTCAGGAACTCGCCGTATTCGTGAACGTGGGCGAGGATCCTTTCCGGCTCCATCGAATGGATGTGCACGCGGATCATGCTCCCGTCGCGGAAGGCGACCACCGACTCGCCGTTTGCTATGAGCCAGTCGATCAGCGGCTTCTCGTCGAATTCGGAGACCTTGCCGACCTTCTTTGTCTGGAGCCTTAAAAGGAACTCGGTGCAGTAGCCGAACTCAAGCTCGTCGTCCTCCGTAAAGGTATCGATGTCGGCATGCTGCGCGGCAGCGCGCTCTCCGCCGTTCGAGAATTCCCTGCCGTGGAGCGCGTCCTCCATGCCCTCGGCAATGTAAACAAAGCCCGCGCCGCCGGAATCGACGACGCCCGCCTCCCTCAAAACGTCGAGAAGCGTGGGCGTGCGGTCGAGCGAAGCGCGAAGCTCGTTCAGGAAATTCTCAAAATATTCTTCAAAATCGGTATTGTCGGTTATTCGGGAATTGGCATAGCGGACCGCGTCCGAATAGACGGTGAGTATGGTGCCCTCGACGGGCGTCTGCACGGCTCTGTAAGACTCCTGCACGCCCTTTTCCATGGCGGCGGCAAAAGTCCTTACGTCGGCGGCGGTCACGTTCTCGAACCCCTTTGAGATGCCCGCGAAAATGCGGGAAAGGATCACGCCCGAATTGCCCCTCGCACCGAGGAGCATACCGTTCGCGATGCGCCTTGAGGTGCTGCCGAGCTCATCCGCCGCGCCCCCTGCGACGGCGGAATAGCCGGAGTCTATCGTCATGTACATGTTATCGCCCGTATCGCCGTCGGGTATGGGGAATACGTTGAGTTCGTTCACTATAACGCGGTTCACGTTGAGCTTCGCCGCGCCCCCCTCGACCATATGGGCAAACAGCTCGCCGGTAAGCGTTTTCGTTTCCATAAGGCTCCTTCCAAAAATAACGAATAAATGCCGCGGCAGCCCCGCGCCGCAGAGAATAAAAAGGATAAAAAAACGGGGCCCGTGTATCTACACATAATAATTATAATGTATGATCGGACATTTTTCAACAATTTGCGCCGATAACCGCGTTAAAAAGATTTTCCTTTTTCAGACCTTGTTCCGTGACGACATCCGTGTTATCATACTGTATGCTTGATATTGGCACGAAAGGACGCCCGACGGAGCGAAAAACCACTCGCTTATCACCGGCGTTTTGTGCTGCCGCCGCCTGAGCGCGGCGGCTTTACAGGCAAATAATCGAAAGGGCGCCTTTCCAGGCAAAGGCATAAAAAAATGACCGATCACAAACTGATGAACGCGCAGCTCGAAGCGCTCGTAGCGGGCGTCCCCCACCCCGTCGCCAACATGGCGAACGCTTCCGCTCTTATTTGGGACAGTATGGACGAGCTCAACTGGGCGGGCTTCTATCTTATCGAGGACGGCAAGCTCGTTCTGGGACCCTTCCAGGGCAAACCCGCCTGTATAGAGATCCCCCTCGGCAGCGGCGTGTGCGGTACCGCGGCGGCGGGCGACACGACACTTATCGTAGACAACGTGCATGAGTTCCCCGGGCATATCGCGTGCGACTGCGCCTCGAACTCCGAGATAGTCGTGCCCCTTCACAAGGACGGGCGCGTTATAGGCGTGCTCGATATCGACAGTCCCGTATTCGCCCGCTTCACCGAAGAGGACAGGCAGGGGCTCGAGGAATTCGCCCGGATACTCGAAGCGAATATATGAAACGGAAAAAAGGCGGTCCCAAGGGCGCATTCACTAAAGGAGATGCAGGTTTTCAGCCTGA
>DGHD01000010.1:0-13791 GCA_002392505.1 Christensenella sp. UBA3857
CCTTGACGTAGTTGATCGTCAGCGTATAGCTGTTGATCGTGTACTGAGCGGTGAAGACCGTGTCCGCGGTGATGTTGTTGAGATTTGCGGGATCCCAGCCGGTGAAGGTGTAGCCTTCGCGGGTGGGGTTCGCGGGTGCGGTGGCGGAGCCGCCTTCAACGACGGTCTCGGCCTTGAGCACCGTGCCGTCCCAATCCTTGAAGGTTACGGTGTACTCGTTCGGAGTTACCGCAACGGGATCGGTGGTGTAGTAGGTGGTGCCGCCGGTCAAGTACTGGTAAAGGTCGATGGCATTACCGTTCTTGCTGGTGGTGTACCTTCCGTTGGTCGAATCATAGGAGAGGTAATAATATCCCTCGGAGTCGGTCTGGTTATCGAGGAACTGATCAACGGTGTACGCCCATGCGAGAGGGGTAGAGCTCGGATACAGATACTCGGAAGAGTCAAGACCCATGTACTTGCTGACAGCCTCGTTAAAGAAAGTCCAGCCGCTGCCGGAGCTTGCGGCTACCCAAACGACTTTCGCCTCGTTGGAAGAGGAGACGGTACATGTTTCGTCGCTGTTGATGGTGACGGAAACGGCATTGAGGTAATGGCTGTTGGCGACAATGGTGTTGCCTACCGCATAGCCGGAAGTGCCGGAAGTACTGGTCGAGTCAACGATTATGTACTTGCCGCCATTCTCGATGGTATCGACTAACTGATAACCTGCCGCGCCGGTGCCTTCCTCAATGCGGGTATAGAGCGCGTACAGCGTGGCGTTGGCGGTCACGGTGTAGCTTGCGCCTGCATTGTAGAAGGTGGGCTTATCGGTGGTCTCGGCTACCTGATTGGCGACCCAGCCCTTGAAGGTCCATCCGTCGGGATTGACGTTTACGCTGGAGGGAAGAGTGATGGCGTCGCCGGAATAGGCGGTCTGGCTGCCCTGAGCGGTGCCGGAAGCAACGAAGTTAACGGTGTACTGCGTCTTGGCAGCGAAGTTGATGCGTACGGTGCAATCGGAGCTGGGGGTAACGGTGAAGGTATTGCCGTTCTGTACAACGGTCGCAGTACCGCTCGTTACGGTGTAGCCCGCGGCATAATAGCCGGTCTTGGGGGAAGCGGTGATGGTGGTGCCGCTTACGGAAACCGTACCCCAAGAGGTGTTGTTGGACGTTGCGGTAACAGTATAGCTCTCACCGAAGAGCGTCCATGTGGAGTGTGCGGTCAGAACGCAGTCAACATTGCCGTGGCCGGGATATGTATCCTCGGAAGAAGCTACGACGGGGAATGCGACCTTGTTGTTCTTCGCCTGAGTTTCGGTGTAGTTGGGGTACGCGGGATCCCACTGGCAGCCCAGATCGGTCTGGGACTGCTCGATGGCTGCGCCGGCTTCCATGCCCTGCTGGATGTAAGCCATTATGGACTGGATGCTCTTCAGCTCGCCGGTGAAGGTAACGGACTGAGAATAGCCGTAAACCACTTCAACGCCCTTGTCACGAAGCGGAGCAAACATACGGTCGGTCGACATACCGAGGCAGATGCCCATGTAGAGCATGCTGTGGGGCGCGCTGCCGGACATATGGTTCGCGATACACTGGCCGTTTACGTAGGCGTAGCCGGAACCCTTGATGCAGTCGTAATATGTGCCGTAGGTACCGGTATGAGCGGCGGTATCTGTGCTGGTGACACCGGAGTTGGTGATCAGGCAAAGATAGGAAGAGTTCGCACGGGAGGTATAATCCTCATTGGAGCCGGAATAGTCCGTGGTGCCGTGGGAGTCGAAAATGACGAGACCGCACTGTACCATCGTGGAAGCGATATTGTCGACCGTGGCGTTGGACATGGAATAACGGATGCCCTGACCGCCGGTGGCGTTGTAAAGATTCTGCCAAGTGGTCTTATATTTGGGGGAATAGTTCAGGAACGAGCTGTCGTTATAGCTGGAAGAGCTCTCCCAATAGGGCTGGATAAGACCGATGTTCTTGGATGTGGGACTGCCGCCGCGAAGCTCGGTGACCTTATCGAGCAGAGCCTCTGCCTCCGCTTCCACAGCCGCTATCTCGGCGGGAGTGGGCGCGTCCTCGGTATTATGGAGCTCGGCTTCCATCCTGGGGTCGAAGCAGCAGGGGATGCCGACAGTGGTCATCCAAACAAGGAAGTTACCGTTCTGCTGGAGGGTTCCCTTGACGTAGGTATCGGAGCTCTCGATCTTTTTGATCACTTCGGGGATGAGGGCGATATAATCGGCCTCCTTCATCTTTTCGATGCCGCCCTTCTTGAGAGCGGAAGCATTCTTGACCGCCTGGATGTCGGCGAGTACGCCGTTATCCAGTATGGCATTCTCCTCGTCGGTATAGACATGGACCTTCTCACTGCCGCCGAAAACTGCGGGAGCCGCAGCAACGGGCAGCACACTGAGGATCATGATCACGGCGATGAGCGCTGCAAACAGTTTCTTGGTTCTTGACATTTTCTTTCCTCCGGAGATTATTTTCGAGCCCTTTGACACGGACTCACATTGCCGATATTATATCAAATATTATAATATCATGCAACACTTAATTTCAAAAAAATACGAAGAAATTTCAACATCTTTTTCGCTTTTCGAAGCCGCGGCGCGTCGTTCCGCCGGGCGGCGCTTCCCCAAGCCGAAATTTCCTATTTTCAAACGCCCGGGTGTTGTGCTATAATATTCGAAAAGCGAAAAGGAAGTGACTTCATGGATCCCGTCTCCCCCGTCATTTTGGAGACCGAAAGGCTCTATGCGCGCGAGTTCGTGCAGTCCGACGCCGCGAGCGTCTTCGAGTACGCCGGCAGTATCGAGAACACCGGCTTCCTGCCCTTCTCGCCCGAGCCCATGGAGGAAGTCGTCAAATACGTCGGGCGCCGCCTTGCCGACCAGATCGAGTCGCCCCGCCGCCAATACGAGCTTGCGGTATGCTTGAAGGACACGGACGAGATGATCGGCGCGATGACTCTCAAGCTTTCGGAGGACGGACGCCAGGCGGAGCTCGGCTACGTCTTCAATATGCGCTTCTGGCATAAGGGCTACGCGACTGAAGCCGCCCGCGGCTTTCTGAAGCTCGGCTTCCTCGGCTTCGAGGTGGACAGGATATTCGCATGGTGCGACGAGGAAAACACCGCTTCCGCCCGCGTTATGGAGCGCATAGGCATGCGGCGCGAGGGGGTCTTCAGGAAGGACCGCTACACGCGCGCATTCGCCAGGGAAGGCTGGCGCAGCACCTGCTATTATGCGATTTTGAAGAAGGAATATCTTATGGCTCTCCCCGACGGCGACTATTCGCCCGACGGCGCCGAGACCTGCTGAACTGCCGGCGGCTTCGGCGAAATTAAGGATCGATCCCTTACGGAGGTAATATTTTTGAAACGTATCATTGCTTTCACCGCGGCGCTCGTTCTCGCCGCATCCCTGCTCGGTCTTTCTGCCTGCCGGCATGACGGCGGCAAGGAAGACGCAAAGACTTCCGACGCGCCCGTGACCACGCAGACGGCGGACGGGCAGAGCACCGACGCGCCCGAGGATACTTCTTATCCCGCGACGGACGCGCCCGACGCGACTCAGTCCCCCGACGGACAGACGACGCCCGATCCCGAAGCGACCCCCGGTACCGAGCCGGGCACGGATCCGACAGGCGAGCCCGGTCCCTCGGGCATTCCCGAGAAGACCATGCCCCCGGAGCTGACGAGCCCGCGTCCCTCCGCGCCGAGTACTCCGGCGCCGACTTCCACGCCCGCGCCCACTTCTCCCGGCGAAACGACCTCGCCGACCGCGGCGCCGACTCCCGCGCTGCCCACTCCCGCGGCGCCCAACAGCTTCTCCGTGACCTATACGGGCGAGACGGTCGACTGCGCCTCCCTGAAGGTCGGCGACAGCTTCTTCTGGACCCTGATACTTTCAAGCAAATCGAGCTCCCTCGTCTCGGGCAGATGGCTCGTCGATTATGACGAGCGCTTCCTTGAGCCCGTCGCGTTTTCAACGACTTGGGAGGGCAGCCTCATCGCCCAGATCGACGAGACCTGGGATAACGAGGAGGCATCCTCCGACAAGCCCGATTTCTTCGTGAATCCCGCGTACGAGGGCGCGACAGGCGCAAATCCCTACGGCGAGGCGGGCAACTGGTATTCCGTCGTCGGAATGTATCTCACCACGATGAGCTACGGCGGCGTGCAGGCGAGCGGTCCCATGGTACGTCTCGAGTTCCGCGTAAAAGCCCTGCCCAAAACCGGCGATATGCAGCACGACGCGCGCGGGTATTATCTACCCGTCGGCATAGTCGTGATCGAGAGCAAAGCCCTTAACGGCAGCTCCCCCGTCACCCACGGCTCCATCACGGCGGAGCCCGGCAGGATGTATTTCAAGCATTGACAGCTTTCGTGCGATAGGCTATAATATCCAAGTAATAAATGGCAGCGAGTCTGCCGAATAATTATCGGAGGTATCACTATGAATAAGAAATGGGTCTGCCCCGTATGCGGTTACGTTCACATCGGTCCCACCCCGCCCGAATTTTGCCCCCAGTGTAAGGTCCCCGGCTCCAAATTCAAGGAGCAGGTGGATGAAATGAGCTGGGCTGCCGAGCACGTCGTCGGCGTCGCTCAGGGCGTGCGCGAGGATATCCTGAACGATCTGCGCGCTAACTTCAACGGCGAGTGCACCGAGGTCGGCATGTATCTTGCCATGGCGCGCGTCGCCATGCGCGAAGGCTATCCCGAGATCGGTCTCTATTGGGAGAAGGCCGCCTGGGAAGAGGCGGAGCACGCCGCCAAGTTTGCGGAGCTCCTCGGCGAAGTCGTTACCGACAGCACCAAGAAGAACCTCCAGATGCGCGTAGACGCCGAGAACGGCGCCACCGCTGGCAAGACCGATCTTGCCAAACGCGCCAAGGAGCTGGGTCTCGACGCCATCCACGACACCGTCCATGAAATGGCAAGGGACGAGGCAAGGCACGGCAAGGCGCTGAAGGGCCTGCTCGACAGGTACTTCAAATAAGCCGAAAAGCCTTGTGAAATAAGGTAATTTTAAGGGAAGAGCGGAAATGCTCTTCCCTTTCTTCTTGTTCGATTTGCAAGGTACAACTCCCCAAGACTTGTCCAACAACTTATCCAAGGCATCCGCAAAAAGGGGCAAAAAGGCCTAAAACTGTCCAAGAGTAAAACTGTCCAACAGGGACAGCCAAATTATACAGTTAAATGCTGCTGCACTCAAGCGCCGCCGTCACGCAGCGTTATATAGGCATCGAGCCGCGGCGCATCGAGGAAGCTATAGAAGGACATGCGAATTTGATATAGGTGAAAATAGATATGGAAAGGGAAGCGGCGCGGCGCTTCCCATCCTCACTTCACGTTATAGTTTATAAGCCGAGCATAGCTCGTTATCCCGTCGCCGCGATGCACAAAGCGTACATCAAAAAGTGTACAACATTTTTATAACCCAACAGCATCTTCCCAGCTATACTTTCAACAACTTTTTTATTCGAGCCGCAAGTACATCTGCTTCATTTGTTAAGACGTCTGTATAGAGAAGAACGTTCCTATTATCTGAAAAAGCGAAATCAACATATGGTAGCGAGGAAATGCCCGTCAGCTTTTCCAAGGGCTGTGTAAATGAAAACTTTTCTTTTTTTGCCTTAAAAATGATATTGTAGTTTGTCAGAACAAAATCGCCCTTAGGTTTGCTAAAAGCTATTGGATGAAATCTGCCATTGATACTTAACTGCGCGCCAATATCCTTGAGCGTCAATAATTCTTTTTCTTCGCCGCTGCAGATTACTTTAGATGCAGGCTCAAGGTTTTGGATCTGTTGCAGATAACCCCGAATTACATCATCATGAAACAGTTTTTCTCTCGAAGTAAAAGAGGGAGAAAAAGACGTATCCGCAATTTCCCATCTCGCTTGCAGAAGCGGCAGCAAGGTGCTTTTTCGCAATTCTTGATCGATCGTTCCTTTTTTATAGAGGAACTCAATTCGATCGATCAATGAAGAAAACGCCTGAACACAGCATGAAATCGTATTCTGCGCGGTAGGACGCATTTTCAGGTACATATCATTTTTATGTTTACCTTCAGGAGAGAGATCGTTCCCTCCCTCGTATTCCCGAAGTAAAGCGGCTCCGGTTGATGCAATTGCAGAAAGTCTGCGAGCAGTCATACGAGATATCAAAAGAAATCGCTCTGAAATCTCGGCCGGATCATTTGCTGCTATTACCAAATCATACGCTTTCGGTATTGTGTTTCCGAGTTTTGCGGCAACTGTACCGGCTTGAGCATTCGTGAACGACATGTTTTTGCCGATATAAGAATAGAAGTAGGCTTCCCAATCGTCAGGCTTTTCATCAAGGATCTGCTTATAGTATTCAGCTGCACTTTCCAGATCGTTCACCTCAAGAGATTGTCTCGCACGCTCATACAATGCGTTGAGATCCTTTGATTGAACGATTTCAATCATGAGTTTTTTTGCTTCATCAGGAGCATATTTAGTGCCGCAATTCTGGCAGACATACATGCCATCCTGTTTCACGAGATCATGGCTTGAACACATTTCACAAACAAGAGCTTTCATTTCGGTTTACCTCCTTAAAGAAAAAGTGTGCGGCTCCAAACGGAACCACACACCGAAAAACGCGTTGCTCCGTTTGTCGCTACACAAACTATTGACCAAGAACCATTAAGGCCGGATGCCAAAGTGGAGTCTGCGTTTTTGCCAAAGGCATTAACGCATTCGAACGGGCATTGACATATTCATTTGTGTGGCATGTATATTATACCATACTTCCGCGTGGCTTGCAATCATCAAATCTACGTTTTTTGCCGCGGATTTCCGCCCGTATTGACAGGAGTTCTGCGCAATGATATGATACGCTCAACAGGATTTGATTATACGGGAGGCAGGCATGTTCAGAGGCTACTATCCGCCGAGCTGGCTCCATGCGCTGACGATATCCGCCGCGGTGATAAGCGGTTTATTCGCTGCGCTGGGGCTCGTGCTTTGGATCAAAAGCGGATTCGCAAACAAGGATGCGCTCGTCTGCCTTATCGCCTGCGGCGTCTCCTCCGCCGGGCTTTTCACGCTCGACGCGATATATCGGAAATATCATAACGAAGCCGTCAAAGAGGCGCTCAAGGAAGAGGACGAGAAAAACTGGGCGGAACGCATCGGGAACAAGGGTGTTAAGAAATCGTAACGGTGTTACGATTTAAGCGAGCGCCCCGCCGGGGCGTTATTCCCCGCGTCCTGTGCGTCAATTGACAATCATCGTATTATCCTTTATAATTTGTTTAGTTTCAGACGGAGGAAAAAGCCATGTCGGACCATTCGAACCGCTGCCCCGAATGCGGGTATCCTGTGAGAGAGGATGAAATGCTCTGCCCCAACTGCGGAGCGATTCTCGATCGGGAGAAGCTCACGAGGGAACACTCTCTTTATTTCGATCAGCCCAAAGCCGCGCCGGAGGAGAATGCCTCCCGGCATATCGGCGACGCATATCCGAAGGACGCCTACGGTATGCCGAACAGAGTGCTGTATCTTTTCCTTGTTGTGATCACGTTAATAATTGCGGGGATTTTCGGCATTCTCGCGATACCTTCATACGTCCGCATGTGCAGCGCCATCTCCGATGAGGACGCGGTATCCGCCAGGGCGAAAGCGAAACAGATCCGTATATATTTCTTTATTGGTCTGGGCGTCAACGTTCTGTTTTTCATAATCAAGGTCATGCTCGCCATGAATAAATAACCCAAAGCATATCATCAAGGAGGCTTAACAAATGAAAAAGCTTTTGATAATCGCGGCAGCCGCTCTCTGCGCGCTTGCATTCGCCGGGTGTGCAAAGAAGGTCGTCCACTGCGACGGCTGCGGCAAGGAAATCAAGCTCCCTGCGAATTCCAACATGACGGAAGATTGGATCGTCCTCTGCGATGAATGCAAGGCGAAGGTCGACAACGCTGTCGTGCCGAGGGATTGAGCCCGCTTTCAAAACGATCGACAAGAGGTGAAAAACATGAAAGAATGCTATGTTCTGCTTCACGCAAACGTTACCGACGGATGTGTTTGGGAGATCACTTATCTCGCCTGCGGTAAAAATTCTTATGAGATCGAATACGGTTTCTCAACGCACGGCGGATGGGAGTCCGGTCCCTGGGCGCACAGCAACCGTTGGACGATAGATCCCGCCGTCCTTCGCGGCAAGACCGCCAGGCGTTCAGAGATCGAACAAGCGGCGTTAAACGCGATCGAGGCGTATGAAAAAGACGATCTGTCGGGATTCCTCGTCCTGCCGTGGGCGGTTTACGATTTTGGACCTCTGAACAAGATCTCCGTTCCGGACGAGCTTAAAGAGGAATTCAAGCGGCTTGACAAACCCGAATCAGCGACCGATCTGCCCGTTTGAGCAAGATCGTCCGGGGGAGTTGGATCACTCATATCATAAACTCTCCCGCCGAGTGCGTTCCGTACTCATCCAGCTTTCGTCGGAAGGCGGAGATCTTCGCCGCCGTCTCAAGCGGGGCATTGTAAAGGCAGGACATGAAATAACCGACGGGCTTTTTTACGTCGATCCGTCTCAGCGCTTCGACAGCGTTCCAGACCGCGTCGCCCGTAAGCATTTCGAGCCTGTGTCTGACCGCCCCGTTGGGTATGCTTTCGCCGCCTATCACGATAAAGGGCTTATGCCACATCTCCGAAAGCGTCAGGATCGTCATTCTGCGAAGGTCGTCATCCTCCCAGCTCTTTATGCAAAGTCTTTCAATAAGCGCCTGAAGCCTGTCCTCCTCGTCAAAAAGATGATCGCTCAGCCTTTCGGGCGGCGTACGCTCCTCCCCTGCCTCCTTTTCGGATGCGGGGGCTTTTTGCGCCAGCGTGACCGGTATGCGGTAAATGTTCGTAGTCCTTCTTCTCCCGCCCATGTAACGAACGTAACGCTCCTCAACGGTGATCGCCCCGGAAGCTTCGAGCTCCCTGAGCGCCCTTTTAACGGTGCTCTTCGAAACAGCGCAGCCCTCCGCGATGCTTTTTACCGAGGGAAAGCACTCCCCGGCTGCATTCGCGCAGCGCGACAGATAGGTGAATACAAGTTTTGACTTTGAGCCGAGAGCGGAATTCCAGACGTCGCTCCCGACGTAAAATGCGTTTCGTTTCATATAATTCCCTTTCTATTTTGCATTTATGTTTTCGTCCTTCGTTCCTTCGACCCGTCAGCTTTGCCGTCCGGACGAAGGAAGGACGGCAAAGCTTATTTATAATCTTTTAATTTATATATGCCGGTCCACTGTGAACCCCTCCCCGGTCCTCAGTGAACCCCCTTATGACTATATTATAGCACATTTGTTCGGTGTATGTCAAGAAGGAGATCGGGATAGCTGCGCGACCGGCTGCGAGACATATCCGAGTTTGAAAACACGATGTATCGTTAGTGTAACATAGTTGGGAAGCTCTCACTTCCCGGAACCATCCCTCCTCCGCCGCTCGTTCGGGAGAGGTCCCGCTTCCCCTGCGGGGAAGGATGAATAATTCCCAATTGCTAATTCCGCAAAAAAGTGATATAATGATAAATGGCAAAAATCGTGAAGAGGTATTCCAATGAAACGCGTGCTCGGGTGCATCCGCAGGGCGGATGAGCGATACGGCATGATACACGACGGCGACAGGATATGCGTCGGCGTGAGCGGCGGCAAGGACAGTCTGCTTTTACTGTACGGGCTGAACCTTTACCGGATGTTCTCCAAAAAGAAATACGAGGTCATGGGCGTGATGCTCGACTTGGGACTTGTCGAGCAGGACTATTCTGCGCTCACGGAGTGGGCGGAGAAGGTCGGCGTAAGGCTCGATATCGTGAAGACCGACATAGGCGACGTGGTGTTCAATATACGCAAAGAGAAGAACCCCTGCGCGCTCTGCGCCAAATTCCGCCGCGGGGCGCTGAACGACGCCGCGCGCGAGCGAGGCTGCAACCTTATCGCACTGGGTCACAACCGCGAGGACGTTATCGAGACGTTCCTCCTGAGCCTCTTTTACGAATCGCGCCTCAACACGTTCGCGCCGGTGACGTACATGGACCGCAAGGACGTTACGATCATCCGTCCGCTGGTATTCTTCCCCGAGAAGGAGGCTATAAGCGCCTCAAGGCGGCTGGAGCTGCCCGTTCAGAAGCCGAACTGCCCCGTCGCCGGCTTTACCAAGCGCGAGGAAATGAAACAGCTTTTGAAGGAGTTCCGCAGGATAGTTCCCGATCCCGAGATGCGGATAATGAAGGCGATCGCCGACGTGCACAAATACGGCATGTGGGATAGGATGAAGCTCCCGCCCGACGGGTTGACCGGGCGATCGTCCGCGGACAATAACGAAAACGAAACAGAGACCGAGGAAAGTTGATTATGACAGAGGACATGAACGATTTAAGGATAAGCGCCGAAGCTGATAACCGGCCTGCCGGCGACCGCGAGCTTTTGATATTCGGGGAGGGCGACGGCGCTCTCTCGAAGGACACGGGAGTTAAATACACGAAGCCGAAGCTCGGCTATCTTGCAATCGCGCTTTTGGGCGGCATCGTGCTCGGCGCCGCCGTCACGATACTTGCCGTATCGTCGATCACGGGCGGGCTGTCCAACCTGCGGCTTATAAAGAACATGGGCAAGTACGACAGCTCCGTGATAAGCGAGCTCATGCAGAAGATCGACGCATATCATTTCGGCGACACTCCCTCTTCGGATAAGCTCGTCGAAGAAGCGTCGCACGCTCTCGTCGACGCGGTAGACGATCCCTACGCCTCCTATTTCACCGAGAAGGAGTACACCGACTATTCGTCGAGCTTCAACGGCAGGTACTGCGGCATCGGCGTGCTCGTGCAGAAGCCCGACTCGACGGGCTCCGTCATCGTAAGGGTCTACGAGGATTCCTTTGCGGAGCAGGCCGGCGTGAAGGCGGGCGACGTGATAATCAAGGTCGACGACAAAGAGGTCAAGGATATCAGCTCGAACGAGCTCGTCGATCTCATCACGGGCGAGGCGGGAACGACGGTCGATCTGACCGTGCTCCGCGACGACAGGAAGCTTACGATCACCGTGACCAGGGGCGAGGTGTACGTCAAGCGCGTGGACAGCATGATGCTCGAGGATAACGTCGGCTACATCTATCTCTCCCAATTCTCGGGCGACGCGGTCAAGGAATTCGAGACCGCCCTGAACGAGCTTACCGAGCAGGGCGCGAAGAGCCTTATCATCGATCTGAGGAACGATCCAGGCGGCGCGCTCAATATCGCGGTGAAGCTCTGCGATATGATGCTCCCCGAATGCGTGATCTGCTCCATGCAGGGAAAGACCACCGAGGAGACCGAGTATTTCCGCTCCGACAAGGAGATGTACGATATCCCGTTCGTCGTGCTGGTGAACGAAAACTCCGCCTCCGCGAGCGAGATATTCGCGGGCGCCATGCAGGATAACGGCCGCGCGAAAATAATCGGCGTACAGACTTTCGGCAAGGGCGTCGTGCAGACGACGTTCCGTCTCGATAACGGGCACGGGTATCTGAAGCTCACGACCGACGCATACTATACTCCCAACGGCACGAATCTGGGCGGCACGGGCATCACCCCGGATATCGCCGCAGAGCTTCCCGAGGAGCTTAAAACGCTCGACGTCTATACGCTCTATACCCAGCACCTCGAAGAGGATACGCAGATACAGGCGGCGCTGAAAGAGCTGAAAAACAATTAACAATTATGCGCCTCCCGGCGCTATATCGAACGCGAAGCGTATATCGAAACGCATTGGCGTTATATCGAACGCGCAGCGTATATCTAAAGCGCCTGCGCTTATATCGTCCCCATCCCCCATGCCCCCCTCGCGGTCGGGCACGGGCATTTCGGTTTAGAAAAAAGGAGCTTTCATGACAGAAAAACGGATACTCGGCATACTTGACGGAATGAACGAATTCGTCCGGCTCAAGGCGGCGCTCGAAAACGGCGAGGGCGCCCTGAGCGTTTTCGGGCTGGGCGATGCGCATCGCGTGCACGCCGCCGCGGCGCTTTACTCGGAGAGCGAAAGATCCGTTCTGTACGTCGTTCCGTCGCAGATGGCGGCGGTCAAGGCGCACGGGGAGTTCCTTCACTATATCCCGGACGCGCAGCTTTTCCCCGCGCGCGAGCTGCCTCTGGCGGTGAGGCATTACGCGGAATCCCCCTCCGTCACCGCGGCGAGACTTTCCGTTATGATGCGGCTCATATCCCGCAAAAAGAGCTTCGTTATCGCCTCGGTCGAGGCGCTCATGCAGCGCGCCGCGCCGCCCGAGCTCATAGTCAACGCCGTCCATTCGGTATCCATCGGCGCCGAGATCGCGCCGGAAGCGCTGCTTAAAAAGTTCATCGACTCGGGTTACGTGCGCGAGGATATCTGCGAGGGGCCCGGTCAGGTCACGCTTCGAGGCGGCTATATCGACGTTTTCCCTATAACGAGCGAAAACCCCTGCCGTATCGAGTTCTTCGGCGACGAGGTGGACACGCTGCGCGAATTCGATCCCGTTTCGCAAAGGTCGACGGTCAACGTCTCCACCCTCACCGTCCCCCCCGCGACCGAGCTCCCGCTCGACAGGGAGCTTCGCAGGGCGGGCATGAACGCGCTGCGCGGAAGACCCGCCTATTCCGAGGAATACGAGATACTCAAAGCGGGCGGCACGCCCGACAACGCATTGATGCTGCTGCCGCTGTTCGTCTCCGGGGAGACCTCGCTCATCGACTATATGCCCGAGGGCTCTATGATCTTCGTCGACGAGCCCTCCCGCGCGGAGGAGAGCGGCAAGCTCGTTTATCAAAGTTTCCTCGACGGGCTCGCTTCCGTACTGAAGGACGGCGTCGGGCATGAGAAGCAGGCGGGGCTCGTGCATTCGCCGCTCGACACCATCACAAGGCTCGACACCGGGCGGACGGCGCTCCTTTTCTCGCTCACGAGGAGCTACGGTCTTATACGGTCAAAGGGGCTGTTCCGCTTTGAAACGCGCACCGCGCCGCGCTACATGGGGCGTGGCGAGCTCCTGCGCGACGATATAATCAGCTGGCGGCAGAAGGGGTACGCGGTGCTGCTTTTCGCCGGCAAGCATATGGAGCGGCTCGCCGATTCGTTCAAGGACCTCGGTCTCGACGTGCCCGCCGTGCCGTCGCTCGAGCGGGATATAGTCCCGCGGGAGCTCATCATAATCGGCGAATCGATCCCCAAGGGCTTCGATTATCCGGATATTAAGCTCGCGGCGGTATCGGAATACGAGATATACGGCACCGAGACGCGGGTCGAAAAGCGCACCGTGAAAAAGCGCGCCGGGCTTGCGTTTTCGGAGCTTGAGCCGGGCGATCTCGTCGTGCACGAGGCGCACGGCATAGGCCGCTTCACGGGCGTAAAGACGCTTACCGTCGACAAGAAGACCCGCGATTATATCGAGCTCGTTTACCTTGCGGGCGACAAGCTCTACATTCCCACGGATCAGCTCGACAGGGTGCAGAAATACATCGGCGGGGACGAGTCGAAGGCGAAGCTCTCCCGCCTGGGCTCCGGCGAGTGGCAGCGGACGGTCGCCAAAACGCGCGAGAGCGCGAAGAAGCTCGCATTCGACCTGGTCGCGCTGTACGGCGAGAGGAGCCGCATAAAGGGCTACGCCTTCTCCCCCGACAATAACTGGCAGGCGAAGCTCGAGGCGAGCTTCCCTCATACCGAAACGCCCGATCAGCTACAGAGCATCGCCGAGGTAAAGGCGGATATGGAGTCCGACAGGATAATGGACCGCCTGCTCTGCGGCGACGTGGGCTACGG
>DGHD01000010.1:13829-26321 GCA_002392505.1 Christensenella sp. UBA3857
CGTGGGCTACGGCAAGACGGAGGTCGCCGTGCGCGCGGCGTTCAAATGCGCCATGGACGGCAGGCAGTGCGCCGTGCTCGTGCCGACGACGATACTCGCCCAGCAGCATTTCAACACGTTCTCCTCCCGCTTCGCCGGGTTCCCAGTCAACGTGGAGCTTTTATCCCGCTTCCGCACGCCCGCGGAGCAGGAATCGATAAAACAGCGCCTTAGAAAGGGCGAGATAGACGTACTGATCGGCACGCACAGCATTTTGGCGAAGTCGGTCAAATTCCGCGATCTGGGGCTTCTCGTCATCGACGAGGAGCAGCGCTTCGGCGTGAACCACAAGGAGAGGATCAAGGAGCTGAAGAAGAACGTCGACGTGCTCACGCTCTCCGCCACGCCCATACCGAGGACGCTCCACATGAGCCTTTCCGGCATACGCGACATGAGCGTCATAGAGACCCCGCCCGAGGCGCGCTACCCCGTGCAGACCTTCGTCACGGAGTACAACGAACAGCTTGTGAGAGAGGCGATATTGAAGGAGCTCGCCCGCGGCGGGCAGGTGTATTTCCTATACAACACGGTCAAAACGATGGACCTTTTCGCCGCGTCCCTGCAGGAGCTCGTACCCGAGGCGAGGATCGCCTGCGCGCACGGACAGATGTCCGAAAGGCGCCTCGAATCCACCATGATGGAGTTCATGGAGGGCAAGTTCGACGTGCTCCTCTGCTCCACCATAATAGAAAACGGGCTCGATATCTCGAACGTCAATACGATGATAGTCTACGACGCGGACGCTCTCGGACTCTCACAGCTCTATCAGCTCAGGGGACGCGTCGGAAGAGGCGCGCGCCTCGGCTACTGCTACCTGACCTTCCGCAGGAACAAGGTGCTTACGGAGGTCGCCGACAAGCGTCTGACCGCGATAAAGGAGTTCACGCAGTTCGGCGCCGGGTTCCGCATCGCCATGCGCGATCTTGAGATAAGGGGCGCGGGCGACATACTCGGCGCGGAGCAGTCCGGGCACATGGCGGAAGTAGGCTACGAGCTTTACTGCAAGCTCATCAACGCCGCCGTGAAGGAGGTCAAGAACGAGCCCGTCAAGCCCGAGACCGACACCGCGATGGAGATACCGCTCGACGCGCATATCCCGCCCAAATACATCCCGCGCGAGCAGGGGCGCATCGCCATGTACAAGCGCATCGCCGCTATAACCGATCTCGACTCCATGCGCGACGTGCAGGATGAGCTGATCGACCGCTACGGCGAGATACCGAAGCCCGTGCAGACGCTCCTCGATATTTCGCTCCTCAAGGCGAAGGCGGGCGAGGTCGGGCTCTCCTCCGTATCGGTAAAGCAGGAGGAGGCGAAGCTCGTATTCAGCCCCGACGCATCCATCTCGCCGGAAAAATTCTTCTCCGTCGTAACGAACACGCCCGGGGCGCAGGTCGTGAACAAGCAGGTGAAGACCGACGGGCGTGAAAGGAACGCGACCGTGCTTATGATAAGACAGCGCAAAAAATCGCCCGAGGATATGTTCGCCATTGCGGGCGAGACCGTTGAAAGACTTTTGAAATGCGTTAACGAATAAGCTTTGAAAGGACATAAAGATGAAGGAGACGACTAAAAAGCTGATCGAGGCGGTAAAGGCCGATCTCGTACCCTCGCTCGGGGTGACGGAGCCCGTGGCGATAGCCTATGCCGCCGCCGCGGCAGCAAGGGCGCTCGGCGGAACGGTCAACAGCGTTTCGGTGTGGCTCAATTCGGGCGTTTACAAAAACTCGTTCACCTGCGCCGTCCCCGGAACGGGCGGCGTCGGATGCGCGCTTGCGGCGGCGCTCGGGGCAGTATCGGGCGATACCGAAAGGATCCTCGCCGCGCTCGAGAACGCCACGCCGGAGGATATCGAAACGGCGAAAAAGCTGGTAAAGGACGGCAGCGCGAAGGCGTATCTTGACGGGATATCGCCCGATATAAGCATCCGCGCCCGCGTGGAAACGGATCTCGGCACGGCGGAATCGCTCATGAAGGGCAGTCATACGGGGCTCGTTTCCGTCCGCGTGAACGGGCGGGAGGTATTCAAACGGGAAGAGACCCGCGAGGAGGAAAAGCAGGCGTTTTCCGTTTCCTCGGCAAGCTTTTCGGATATCGTCAACTGCCTGTACGAGGCGGAAGAGATCGATAAGCTCGAGCTTGCCCACGGCGACGACTGTATCGAGCTCGACGCCCGGAAGGGTCTTGAAAAGCTCGATTTTCTGAACGAAGCCGTGAATACCGATATGGAGCTTTTTGAAGAAGGCAAAAGGAGCTCCCTCATGCCCATGACGAAGGCGAGGCTCGGCGACGATCCCGAAGCCTGCTCGTCCGCCCGCGAGCTTGCGGAGATGCTTACCTCCGGCGCGATAGAGGCGCGTGTGCGCGGCGCAAAGGCGTTCGCAATGGCGATCACCGGCAGCGGCAGCCACGGGGTGCTGTGCATGCTGCCCATACACGCCGCCGCGGTCTACGAGGGCTTTGACATAAAAGAGGAGCGAAAGGCGCTGCTCCTCTCCGCCCTCGTCACCAAATACATAAAGGATCTCTCGGGGCTTCTGTCCACCGCCTGCGGCTGCGTGCTCGCCGGCGGCACGGGCGCGGCGCTCGGTCTGACGTACCTCTACTCCCTCAAGGACGGGCTCCCGAAGGAGGCGATGACCGAAAGGCTCGCCGCGGCGCTCAGCTTTATGGCGGCTTCCGTAACGGGCATGATATGCCACGGCGGCAACCCCGGCTGCTCGCTCAAGGCGTCGGTCGGCGTGAATATGGCGTTCTCCGCCGCGAAAATGGCGGTCGGCGGCGTTCCCGCCGAGACGGAGCACGGCGTCGTCGGCTTAACTCCCGAGGCGACCATACTGAATATGGGTCTCATCGCGCGGGATATGCTGCCCGTTGAGAAGACGATACTCGATATCATGGAAGAGAAAAGCGAAAAAGCATGACTCTGATACTTAAAAAACCCGACGAGGCGCCCGCGATCCCGGCGGCGTTCCTCTCTGTGATCGGTACGGACGCGCCGGAGATACTCCGCTATTTCGACGACTCCGTTTATGATAAGGAAAAGGGCTACAACACGTAAAAGCTGACCTCTCCAAAGGGCGTTTTCGTGCTGAAAAAATACGCGTATCCCGAGGACCTTGAGGACGAGCTCAAGCAGTATTCCCGCCTTTTCGGCATGCCGGTGCCGAAGCTTCTCGGCGCGTCGGAGGGCATGATACTCATGGAGCACGTCCCGGGCGACGATCTCAAACTGCCGACGGACGACGGGATACGGGCGTTTGCGAAAAGCCTTACGATGATAATGAACGCCTATCCCATGGGGCGCGGATACGCCAGCGAGCGTTATGCGCGCTATATGAAGCGGCTTGAAAAACGCGCCGGCTGTCTTGAGAACGAACCGAAGTTAAAGGCGGGATTCGCGCTCTTTTGCGAGCGGCAGAAGGATATCCCCCTCAGCTTTCAAACGCGGATCTTCTGCCCATCAACGTGCTTTACGACGGCGAAAAGGCGACCGTGATCGACTGGGAGTTCGGCGGTTTCCTGCCCTACGCGCTCGATATCGCCCGGTTCATCGCCCACTCCCGCGAAAACGGCGAGGTGACCGGCTTCAGAATGACCGAAGCGCAGAAGCGCCTGTTCGTTGACCTTGTTTACGTCGGGCTCGAAAACAAGCCCTCCCGCGAAGCGTACGACAGGGATATCCGCCTCGCCCTGCTGAACGAATACGTCGAGATACTCGAATACTGCCTCGGTGACCCGACGGCGGAACGCGGCGCGGTGTATAACGACTATTACCCGCGGGCAAACCGGCTTGCCGAAAGCCTGATCGCCGAGGGCTGACCGCCCGATGACAGGCGCCCGCGCGGGGAGGGCCAGTCACTCCTTGCCGCACGGCGCGAAGACCAAAGCCAATACCGCTGCGGTAAGCAGTATAACGAGCAGCACCAGCAGCCATTGCGGCGCGAAGAACAGCAGCAGCGCGAGCGCGGCGAGGGCGCAGCAAAGCGCAAGCAGCCTCCACGCAATATCGCCGTATGCCGGTCTTTTTCTTACCCTTGCATTCCTTTTGCAGAAATCGAAGCCGAAAAGCATGCGCGTCCTCCCGAAAGCCGTTCTCCATACAGGCTATTCGCGCGCGCCGTTTATAAGACCCGATAACATATTAAAAAAATTTTTATAATTTTTTCGATTTAGCTATTGAACAGTTCATTATTGGATGATAAAATACTATGAATGGATATCTGCCTCACCCGGCGTCCACTATTTCTTAAATGGAGAACATTCATGGGTTTGTTTGAATTTAACGACGTTGGTATCGATCTCGGTACTTCCAGCGTTCTTGTATATGTACATAATAAGGGCATCGTGCTTCGCGAGCCCAGCGTTGTCGCAGTTGAAAAGGTCACCGGTCACATCTATGCCGTGGGCGAGGAAGCCCGCCGCATGCTCGGCCGCACCCCCGGCAACATCATCGCCATCCGCCCCTTACGCGACGGCGTTATTTCCAATTTCGACATTACGGAAAGGCTCCTTCGCCATTTCCTCAAGAAGGTCGTCGGCACCAAGATCTTCTTCAAGCCCCGCGTGGTCGTCTGCGTGCCCTCCGGCGTTACGGAGGTCGAAAAGCGCTCCGTAATCGACGCGACGGAGGAAGCCGGCGCGCGCCACACCTATCTTATTGAGGAGCCTATCGCAGCCGCTATCGGCGCGGGTATCGACATTTCGCAGCCCCGCGGCAACATGGTCGTCGACATCGGCGGCGGCACGACGGACGTCGCCATCATTTCCCTCGGCGGCAGCGTGCTTTCCGAGTCCATTAAGGTCGCCGGCGATAAATTCGACGACGCGATCGTCCGCTATATGAGGAAGAAGCATAACCTGCTCATCGGCGAGCGCACAGCCGAGGATATGAAGATAAGGATCGGCTCCGCTTACCCCAGGAAGGAGCAGCTCTATATCGACGTTAAGGGCAGGAACCTTATCTCCGGTCTGCCGCAGGCGATCACCATCGGCTCGAACGAGATGATCGACGCCCTTGAGGAGCCCCTGCAGAACATTCTGGAGACCGTCAGGAACCTCTTCGAGAAGACCCCGCCCGAGCTTGCCAGCGATATCGCCGAGAACGGCATCTGTCTGACCGGCGGCGGCGCGCTGCTTTACGGCATGGACAAGTTCGTGGCCGAGCATACCAAGGTCCCCTGCTACGTCGCGGAGGATCCCATCTCCTGCGTCGCCATCGGCACGGGCAAGGTGCTCGACAATATCGAGAAGTATTCCATCAGCGCAATCTACGATTACAAGCGCGGCGACTATTTTGAATCCTAAAGGCTCAAAAGTCTTCGCTGCATTTGCATAAAAGTTTATAAGATTTAATTGAATAAGCAGGTGCTTAGAGTTTTTTCTCTGTGCCTGCTTTTGGTTCGACAAATTCTTTGGAGGTCAATATGAAAGACTATTCTTCCCTTCAGAACGGCAGCGACATAAGGGGCGTCGCGATCGATATCCCCGGCGGCAAGCCCGTGAACTTAACGCTTGACGCCGCGCGCGACGTCGGCTTTGCCTTCGGGCGGTGGCTCTCGGAATACACGGGCAAGGACCCCGCCTCGCTCCGCGCCGCGATAGGCAGGGACTCCCGCATAACCGGCGAGGGGATCTCGCTCGCGCTTGCCGAGGGGCTTTCCATAGCGGGCGTCAAAGCGTTCATTTCCGGGCTCTCCTCCACCCCCGCCATGTTCATGTGCTGTGCGGAGGGCGATTTCGACGGCGGAATAATGGTCACGGCGAGCCACCTTCCCTATGAAAGGAACGGCGCGAAGTTCTTCACGAAGGACTCCGGGCTTGAAAAAGCCGACATCAAAAAGATACTCGCTTACGCCTCGGAGGGTGCGAAGCCCGTTTCCGCGTCCTTCCACGCCCAAACAGCTGACGTGATGACCCCCTATATCGAGGGGCTGAAGAAAAAGATCACCGACGCGCTCGGGTGTGATAAGCCCTTTACCGGCATGAAGATCATCGTCGACGCCGGCAACGGCGCGGGCGGCTTCTTCGCGGAGCGCATACTCGCCCCCCTGGGCGCGGATATCACCGGCAGCCTCTATCTTGAGCCGGACGGGTATTTCCCCAACCATCAGCCCAACCCCGAAAACAAGGAGGCAATGGACGCGATAACGAACGCCGTCATCGCGACCGGCGCCGATATGGGCATCATTTTCGATACCGACGTAGACCGCGCGGGAGCGGTGCTCCCCGACGGGAACGGCGGCGCGCTCGCGCTCGACAGGAACCGCCTCATCGCCATGATGACCGCGATACTTTATAAGCAGTACGGGCCAATCACCGTCGTTACGGACTCCATCACCTCGACCGGGCTCAACGAGTTCATAGAGGGGCTCGGCTGCCGCCATCACAGGTTCAAGAGGGGCTACCGCAACGTAATAAACGAGGCGAAACGTCTTTTGGGCGAGGGTGAAAACGCCATATTCGCCATGGAAACGAGCGGACACGGCGCGCTGAAGGAGAACTACTTCCTCGACGACGGCGCGTACATTATCGTTAAGCTCCTGACAGAGCTCGTCGAGACCCGCCGCAGGGGTAAGGAGCTCACATTCCTCATCGCCTCCCTTCGCGAGCCGAAGGAGAGCTGCGAGGCGCGGCTTCCCGTGCTTACGGAGGATTTCGCCCCGCTCACCGAAAAGGTGCTCAACGCAGTAGGCGAGCGCTTCGCCTCGCTCGAGGGCTTCTCGATCGTCCCGAACAATTTCGAGGGCGTCCGCGTTAACGCCGACAAGGCGCACGGCGACGGCTGGTTCCTTATCAGGAGGAGCCTGCACGACCCGCTCATGCCCACCAATATCGAGAGCGATTCGGCAGGCGGCGTCAAGCCCATAGCAAGGGCGCTTTACGATTGTCTTTCCGAATTCCCCGAGCTTGATCTTTCATCGCTTGCAGCTATCGCCGAATAATGACAGCATCCCCCGAAAACACCGAATATCTTTTGAGCGTGCTCCGCGCCGTAATAAACGGCTCGGCTGCGCCTTCCCCGCGGGACGGCGTCGATCTTGTCGAGGTCTATCACATAGCGGAGCAGCACCGTCTTGCCGCTATGGCGTATCACGGGCTTTATAAGCTCGGGCTTTCCGACAGGACGATGGAGCTTTTCCGCTACTCCCAGCGCGCCCACATGAAGCGCGCGCTGCTTGCGGAAAGCGAATTCTGCCGCATAAGCGCCGCGCTTGAGATGCGCGGGATCGAATACTGCCCGATAAAGGGCTGGTTCACCCGCCGCCTTTACCCCGAGCCCTCCATGCGCGTTATGCACGATATCGACGTGCTGATACACTCGGAAGACGCCCCGACCGTAAAGGACGTCATGGACGGCTTCGGCTATGAGTGCGTGCGCTTCGGCGTGAGCGAGGACGACAGCTACCGCCGCCCCGGGCTTTACGTGGAGTTCCATCGCGAGCTCGATATAAAGGAAGCCTCCGGCGCAGATTTCGCGCACGATCCCTGGGCGCTGACCGTGCCCGTTTCCGGCTGTATGCGGCGTCTCGAGGACTCGGAGGGCTATCTTTACACCATCGCCCACGCCATGAAGCACTTCGCTTCGAGCGGTACGGGATTAAGGACGCTGATAGATATTTACCTCTTCCTTGAAAAAGCGGAGCTCGACCGCGCCTATATCGAGCGCCGCGCGGATGAGATCGGTATTTCGCGCTTCATGCAGTGCATGGAGAAGGCGGCGCGCTGTGCTTTCGGCGGCGAGACGCCGGATGAAGATACGAAGAAGATAATCGATTTCATAATAAGCTGCGGCGTTTCGGGCGATATGGACCGATGGCGCACCTCACAGCTCGTAAGGAGCGGTCCCGGCAGGCTCAAGGGCTCGAAGGCTTCCTACCTCCTCTCGCTGCTCTTCCCCTCCCCGAAAAAGATGCGCTTCGAGTACAAGGTGCTCTTCAAGGCGCCGTGGCTGCTGCCGTTCACGTACGTCGCGCGGTTCTTCTCGCTCCTTTTCGGCGGCAAGGGGCGCCTCGCCAAAGGCAAGGCAAGGTTCGACTCCCTCAAAACCGAGGACGCGAACGCCCTGCGCGAGATCTACACGATCGCGGGTATTGAAAAATGAGGATATTCGACACTCATGCGCATATTTCCGACACGCGCTTCGATATCGACCGCGAGGCGCTTATCGATCGGCTTAAAGAAAAAGACGTAGAGCTTATCGTCGACGTCGGGTGCGACCTTCGGGACGTATCGAAGACGCTTGAATTGACCGAGCGGTACCCCTTCTTTTACGGCGCCGTCGGCATGCACCCGCACACCGCGGAGTATTTCGGTCCCGAAATGGCGGACGGGCTCGCGCGCCTTTTGGAAAGACCGAAGATCGTCGCCCTCGGCGAGATCGGGCTCGACTATTATTACGACCTCTCCCCGCGCGATGTCCAGCGCAGGGTCTTCGACGAGCAGCTCTCCATCGCCGCCCTAAAAGGGCTGCCGGTCATACTGCACGTCAGGGACGCGATAGGCGAAAGCCTCGACATACTCCGCGCGCACAAGCGGGAACTCATTGAAAACGGCGGCGTTATGCACTGCTTTTCGGGCAGCGTCGAAAGCGCGCGCGAATGTCTCGAGCTTGGGCTTATGATCGGCTTCGGCGGGTCGCTCACGTTCAAGAACAACCGCCGCGGAGTCGAGACCGCCGAATTCGTGCCTCTCGACCGCTTCGTGTTCGAGACGGACTGCCCCTACCTCGCGCCCGTTCCCCATCGCGGCGAAAGGAACGACCCCTCCATGATCGCGCTCGTCGCCGAAAAATTCGCCGAGATAAAGGGGATCACCCCCGACGAAGCCGCCGATATCGCGTTTAAAAACGGCATGAAGCTGTTCAGGCTCGGGTAAGGAGGCCTTTTAGGACGATACGACCCTTCGGGTCAAGATATAAACGCAGGCGTTTTCGATATACGCTCGCGCGTTCGATATGCGCCCGAAGGCGCATGAAACAGCCCTCATCCACCTTTTGCAGCGTGCAGCTTCTCTTTGCATTTTCTGTGTGCCTCGTGAACCTAAATGAACAACAAAACGCCCGCGTTTCGATAAAACGCAGGCGTTTTTTGTATCGAGCAAGCCGTAAGCCGAGTTCTGTTTATGTGACCATCTATCTTGGCAGCGCGTTGCCGCGCGGCTCCAGCGATTACGGGGAGCGTGACGGACAGCCATTAAATGCTCCCATTTCAATCTTGCTCCGGGTGGGGTTTACAGGGACGCGGCGCGTCTCCGCACCGCCGGTGGGCTCTTACCCCGCCTTTCCATCCTTACCGCATAATGCGGCGGTTTATTTCTGTTGCACTTTCCTTAAAGTCGCCTTCACCGGACGTTATCCGGCACCCTTGTCCTGTGGAGCTCGGACTTTCCTCACAATCATTCAAAGGATTGCGCGGTCACTTGGCTTACTCGATCATTTTATTATTTTGAGAAAAACCTGTTTGCGTTCCTGTTTCCTATCGCAGACGCTGCCGGGAATTGACTCGCAGGTGCGTTTTTCCGGTCTCGGTTTATCGCAGTATCGCGCCTGTCGCGGCGCTCCCGCGCTGACCCGCGCGGCTCCCTTTGGTCGCGATCGGAGCTCGGACTTTCCTCACGGTAATTATCTCATACCGCGCGGTCACTTGGCTTACTCGATCAATTCCTTTTTAGCTTTCCACCTCATCAGTCAGCCTCGCTTCGTTCGGCTGGCAGCTTCCCCTCAAGGGGAAGCCGGATCGAGAGCGATCACTCGTCTCTGCAGAGGATCCTCGCGCAGTTTTCGCACTCGATTATCCCGTTGCCGGAGGCGAATTTCTTTATCGTATTCATCGGCAGGCTCATCCCGCAGCCGGAACAGCGATTGTCCGTGACGCGGGCGACGGGGTTTGGATATTTCTTCTTGATCGTTTTATAGCGCTTCAGAAGCTCCGGCGAGAGCTGCGCGCCTATCCTTTCCACGTCTCTTTCCGCCTTATCGATGACGGGCTTCCTTTCCATGCGCTCGGTCTCGACGACGGTCTTCGCAGCCTCGTAATCGCGCTTGGTCTTCGCGCCCTTCTGATAGGTCTCCTTTATGGCTTCGGTGGTCTTCTTGATCCATTCCTGCGTTTCGGAGAGGGACTTTTTAAGCGAATTCACCCTCTCGAGCAGCTTTTCCATGGACTTTCTGCTCTCGGTGATCTCGGCGGCGGTGCACTCCTCGTCCTCGAGCATTATGTTGAGATCGTCCTGCTCGAGGTCGTATTCCTTGAGCAGCGCCTCAAGCTTCTGCGTGCCCGCGGCAAGCTCCGCTTCCTTTTCCTTGACGCCCGTTTTGTAGGAGTCGATCTTCTCCGTCTGCTCCATGAGCACCTTGCGGAGCTTCCTGAGCTTCTGCCTCTCCGGAGTGGATTCGAGTTCCTTCTGAAGCTTGTCGAGCTCCATTTCGGCTTCCTGATACTTCCAAATGATTTCAGCCTGTGTCATAGTCTATCGTGCCTTCTTTTTGAGGAAGGCATCCTTTCCCGGCAAAATTCGCCGATAATTAACTTATTCCGGTATGCGGAGCGGCGTTTCGGCTTCGGAAATGATGAATTCCGCCTCGCAGCCGAGCGCCTTCAGCCTTTCGACGAGCGGCTCCAGCACCACGCGCTCCGTTTCGTAATGCCCGGCGGCGATAAGATTCACGCCCGCGTGGATCGCCTCGATCGCCTCGTTATGCTTCACCTCGCCCGTGACGAGCACGTCCGCGCCCTCCGCCGCGGCAAAGGGGTATTCCGACCCGCCCGAGCCGCCGCAGACCATTATCCTTTTGACCTGCTTCTCGGGCCCCGCGATGCGGACGGAGGTGTGAAGGACTGCCTCGACCTTCTTTGCGAAGGCGGAGAACGCCATGCTCTCCTCAAGCTCGCCCACCCGCAAAAGCCCTTCCGGCTCAACGGGCTTCTCGTTCTTTATGCCGAGCAGACGGCAGAGCGTCGTATTGACGCCGCCCTCGGCGCAGTCGAGATTCGTGTGCGCGGCGAACATGCCGACGCCGTTCCTGATGAGCTTATAGACCGGCGCGGTGACGGGATCGTCCGGCGAAATGCGCTTGACCGCGCGGAACAGCAGAGGATGATGCGTAAGCACCAAATCGCAGCCGAGCCTTATCGCCTCGTCGACAACGGGAATCGTGCAGTCGAGCGCGACGAGCACCCTTTCGAGCTCCTTTTTCTCCGTGCCGACGATAAGCCCGGGGTTGTCGAAATCGAACGCAAGCTCCCTCGGAGCTATCGATTCCATCGCCGAAAGCAGTTTTTCAAGCTTCATAAGTCCGACCTTTCATTGCGTCCATAAGCGCGTCGACCCGCTCGATCTCAATAACGAGGGGGGCGGGATCCTTCCCCCGCGCACGCGCCTTTTCAAGCTCGCGCGCATAGACGGCGCGGTAATGCTCAAGCAGGGGCATAAGCTCCCCGGGGTGCTCCTCTGCCGCGATCCAGCCGAAGCGGAACCAATCCTTCGGGAACCAATCGGGGACCGTATTAACGCCCTTCGGCACGGCGGCGATCACCTGGTAGAAGCGTTTGCCTTCCTTCACGACCCTTTCGTCCGTAATGCCGTAACCGTTTTTGAAGAGGTATTCCCTCAATTCCGCCTCGCCCCGCATGGGCTGCATGACTATCCTTTCGGCGCGCGCGGCGGCGAGTGCGTCCTTATCCAGTATGCGGGCGATCAGCTCCCCGCCCATGCCGCAGACGGCGATGGTGTAGGGCGGCTCCTCCGCAGCGGCGGCAGCGAGACCGTCGCAGCAGATCACGGTCATCTTTTCGGATATGCCGAGCCTTTTTGCAAGCCTTTCCGCCTTCCTTGCGGAGACGGGGCTTATATCCGAAGCAAGCGCATAATCCGCCGCGCCCGTGAGTACGGCGGCGGCTGAAAGGAAGCCGTGATCGCAGCCGACGTCGGCAAGCGTTTCGCATCTACCGATCAGCGCGAGCACCGTCTTCAGCCTTTCATCCAGCCTGTCAAAGCGCATACTTCCACTCATAAATTATATAGTAACATAAGGAGAGGGATAAGTCAAGACATTAGGACGCACAGGCGAGCAGCGCGAGAAGCACTCAAGTTTTTAGGACGCACGTTAAGCGAGCGAATGCGAGAAGCACACAAGTTATTAGGATGCACGCCAAGCGAGCAGCGCGAGCCCGCAAGGACGACGAGAAATGCATGCAAATTTCGAGGAGTCCGGCGCCCGCGCCGCGAGAGCGAGAGCGTTAAAAATCGTAACGGTGTTACGATTTTAGCGAGCGCCCCGCCGGGAGCGTCTGCGACCGGCGAGGGGGGAACTGCGATAACGCAACAACGGAAAACCGCTCCTGCGAGACATATCCGAGTTTGTATGCACGCTGTAACATCAGTGTTACGGAGTTGGGAAGCAAAAGCTTATCTGAAACATCCCTCATCCACCGCTCGTTCCTCGCGGTCCCC
>DGHD01000053.1:0-13800 GCA_002392505.1 Christensenella sp. UBA3857
GTCTTTCGAGCATTTTCAACGAAGCAGGGCTCTAAAAAGATACCTTTTGAGGCTGTATGTCGTTAAGTGAATGCGCCCAAAGACAATGCCTTTTTAAGTGTCTTTATCCCACAACCTTGCCCACCACGCGCAGCTCGTAGGCGTATTTTACGCTTATCGGATTATAGCGCGGGTTCAGCGAAATGAGCTTTAACCCGTTCGAGCGGTCGAGCTTTTTGCAGTAGGAATCGCCGTTGTAGATGAATATGCCTATATCGCCGTCCTCAAGCTCGGTGCAGCTGCGGACGTAAACGATCTGCCCGTCGACAAAGTCGGGCGCCATCGAGTCGCCGCTTATGCGTACGGCGAAATTCGCCTCCGGCGGGATATCCGAAGCCTCGTATGACTCGAAATTGTCGCTGTCGAGGAATATGCCCGTGCCGGCGGAAACGGGCAGGTCGTAGAGCGGAACGACGCGCGCCGCCTCGACGCGCTTTTCGCGGATCGGCGAGGTCTCGGCATATGCGTCTGAGAGGCGCAGCAGCGATATGAATTCGCCAGCCATACGCACGCCCTCGCTGTTAAGACCGGAAAACGGGCTCCCCGTGCCGATGTCAAGGAACTCCGAAACCACGTCCGTAACGCCGTATATCTCACAGAGCCAGATAAACTGCGCCGCGTCCGGCAGCGAAGCGCCGGTCTCCCACTTGCTTACCGCACGGTTGGTGATGGGACCCGTGTGGAGCGAAACGAGCCGCGCGACCTCCTGCTGGGAAAATCCCGCGGTCTTCCTCAATTCCGTGAGCTTTTTGCCGATATCCATTGTAAACGCCTTCCTTTTCATATTCAAAGGTTTGAGCATATTATAGCATCTTCCGCAAGCGCAAACAAGGGGTTTGAGCAAAAAAATCGCTCAAAAAGAGATTATTACGCAATTATTCTCTTTTAAGCAGATAAAAAGGCTCGCGGGCATATCGTCCGTGCGTAAGGCGCGATCCGTTCGCGGCGTCCTCGATTGAGAATATTTGCAAGAAAAACACGATAGTATTTGAAATCGGAGTATTCTTTGTGTTATAATAAAAAATTGGAGGTATACGGTCATGCTTTACGAGCTGCTTGGCGGCATAAAAACGCTTTCCGTTATAGGCATGTGCAAGAACGCCGGCAAGACGACCGTGCTTAATTCCCTTATCTCGGAATGCGAAAACGCGGGGGAGAGACTGGGACTCACCTCCATCGGCAGGGATGGCGAGAGGAGCGACCTCGTCACCAACACCAAGAAGCCGGAGATATTCATTCGGGAGGGAGCGCTCGTCGCCACGGCGGAGCAGCTTCTTAAGGAGGGCGATATCTCCATGGAGATACTCGATTCGACCGGCATCCCCACCCCCATGGGAGCGATAGTCGTCGTCCGCGCCCGCTCGGCGGGGTACGTGCAGCTCGGCGGCGCCTCCATAACGGAGCATCAGAAGTCCGTCAGGGACAGGCTTTTCGCCTTCGGCGCGGACAGGGTGCTGATAGACGGCGCGATCAGCCGCAAATCGCTCGGCAACCCCTCGCTGGCGGACGGAGTGATACTCAGCTCCGGCGCCTCGTACGACGCGGATATCAAAAAGACCGCGGACGACACCGCCTATTTTGCCCGCCTGTTCAGCCTTCCCGCCTGTGAAGGGGAGGCTCCCGATCTCGGCAGATTCACCGCTCTCACGCCGAAGGGCGCCGTTGGCGGCGAAAGCCTTTCGGATATCGCGCGGGACTTGAAGGAGGGCGTCCAAACGCTAATAATCCGCGGCGCGTTCACGGACAGCACCGCGAAGGAGCTTACGGAATACGCAAAGCCGCTCACCGGCGTCACACTCGCCGCGCAGGACGCCTCAAGGCTCCTCTTAAAGCGCGAGAATTATTTGAAGCTCTGCCGCTTCATCGGAGAAATGAGGCTTATAAAAAGCACAAGGCTCATCGCGGTAACGGTCAATCCGTTCTCCGCGTACGGTATGCATTACGATAAAAACGAATTCAGGGAAAGGGTGGAGGCAAAGCTCCGTGAAAGCGGAGTCTCCGCGCCCGTTACGGACGTTAAGGATGTTTGATAAGGAACAGCTCAATTCGATAGGCTTCCGTTTTGCAGCGGACAGGACCGAGCTCGTCACCCCTTACGGGGAGGAGCTTTCGAGGCATCCGCATTTTTACAAACGCGGGGAGCTCGATCTGCTTAAGACGGAGCAGCATAACGTCTCCGTGCTGATGGACGCCGTGCGCGATGATATCGCGGGGGTAAATTCGCTCCTTCGACTCATGATGCCCATTAAGGACATACGCCGTTCCATAGCCGCACTCGAGGCGCGCCCGCTTTCCGAGGTGGAGCTCTTTGAGGTAAAGCGCTTCCTGCTCCAGCTCGAGCTGATCGCGCCGGAGGTCAAGAAGCTCGGCAGGGATCTCAAGGAGATTGATATCACCGCCATGCCGCGTGCGCTCGATCTCATTGATCCCGACGGGACAAGGTCGCCCTCGTTCTACGTTTCCGACAGGCTTTCGGAAAAGCTCGCCTCGATCCGCAGGGAGCGGCGCCGCGTAGACGAGGCGATGCGCAGGGGCGACGATTCGGATGAAACGCGCCTTGAAAGGACACGCCTTGCCGCAATGGAGGAGGAGGAGAACGCCCGCGTCCGCGGGCAGCTCTGTGAAAGGCTCATGCCCTACCGTGAGGAGCTCCTCGATAACGCCGCGGCGATAGGCAGGCTCGATCTTGCCCTCGGCAAGGCAAAGCTCGCGGTCGCGTATAACGCGGTCATCCCGACCGTCGGCTCGGACCGTTTCGTAATGAAGGGCATGGTAAACCCGAAATTCGGCGAGGCGCTCGCCGAAAAAGGGCGCGAGTTCGTGCCCGTCTCGATGACGCTTGAAAAGGGCTCCGTCGTGATAACCGGCGCGAACATGGGCGGCAAATCCATCGCGATAAAGACGCTCGCGCTCAATACCATGCTTGCCATGTGCGGCTATGCGGTGTTTGCCGAAAGCGCCGAGCTCCCCATGATAGACGATCTCTATCTTTTGAGCGAGGACAGGGAGGACGCCATGAGCGGTCTCTCGAGCTTCGGCGGAGAGATGAAGGCGTTCGACGCCATGCTTGCGGAGTCCGGGGACAAGGAGTGCGTGCTCGCGCTGCTCGACGAATTCGCCCGCGGCACCAACCCGCACGAGGGCGCCGCTCTCGTAAAGGCGGCGGCAAGGCTCTTCAATTCACGGAGCAACACCTACGCGGTGCTCGCCACGCATTTTGACGGAGTGGCAAAGCTCGCCCGGCTCCATTACCAGGTCGCGGGGTTAAGGAACGCGCCGCCGGAAAAGCTCGATCTCATCATGCGCTCCGGCTCGGTCGAGTCCCTGGCGAAGCTCATGGATTACGGGCTCTATCCCGTTGCGCCGGACGAGGATCCCCCGCGCGACGCGGTAAAGATAATCAAAGCGCTCGGCGTAAGCGAAGAGTTTACCCGGCTTATCGAAATAGATTGATACAGGAGGTTCTTAATATGCAGACGATTCGCCTTTACAATACGCTGACCCGCAGCGTGGAGCCGATAGTGCCGCACGAAGCGGGCAGGATCACCATGTACACCTGCGGGCCGACCGTTTACCATTACGCGCATATCGGCAATATCCGCACCTATATCATGGAGGACGTGCTTGAAAAACTGCTCGTCTATGCGGGCTATGAGGTCAAGCGCGGCATGAACATTACAGACGTCGGCCATCTTACGAGCGACGCCGACACCGGCGAGGACAAGATGCTCGAGGGCGCCAAGCGCGAGGGCAAATCCGCAATGGAGATCGCCCGCTTCTACACCGACGCCTTCTTCGGCGACTGCGAAAAGGTCAACGTCAAAAAGCCCGAGATAGTCGTCCCCGCGACGAGCTGCATCGATGATTTCATAAAGCTCATTCAGATCCTCTTCGACAAGGGCTATGCCTACATGGCGGGCGGCAACGTGTATTTCGACACCTCCAAGGTCGATGATTATTATAGGCTCACCGGGCATTCCGCGGACGACCTCATGGTAGGCGTGCGCGACGACGTAACGGAGGATACGAATAAGAGGAACAAGACCGATTTCGTGCTTTGGTTCACCACGTCGAAATTCGGCGAGCAGGAGTTAAGGTGGGATTCCCCGTGGGGCTACGGCTACCCCGGCTGGCATATTGAGTGCTCCGCTATCAGCCTTAAATACCTCGGCGAATACCTCGATATCCACGCGGGCGGAGTCGACAACATTTTCCCGCATCACACCAACGAGATCGCCCAGTCCGAGGCGGCGATAGGGCATCCCTGGTGCTCCCATTGGTTCCACCCCAGGCACCTTAACGACAAATCCGGCAAGATGAGCAAGTCGAAGGGCGGCATACTCACCGTTTCCGCGTTAGAGGAGAACGGCTATAAGCCCCTCGCATACAGGTTCTTCTGCCTCCAGAGCCATTACATGAAGCAGCTCGTGTTCTCGTACGAGGCGCTTGCGAACGCCCAGTCCGCTTACGACAAGCTCCTTTCAAGGGTCGCCGCCGTAAAGGCGGAGGCGGAAAAGTCCGGCGAAGCCCCCGACGAAAACGCCGTCCTGGAATACAGGCAGCGCTTTATCGAGACCGTCGGCAGCGATCTTAACACCTCCCTCGGTCTGACGCTGCTTTACGACGTGATCAAGGCGGAGCTTTCCCCCGCGACGAAGCTCGCCGTGATAGAGGATTTCGACCGCGTGCTATCGCTCGATCTTACCAAAGCCGCACCCGAAGAAAGCGCGGGCGAGGATCTCTCCCATCTTGAGGAGCTCCTTATAAAGCGCGCCGAGGCGAAGAAGGCGAAGGATTGGGCGACGGCGGATGCCATCCGCGACGAAGTAAAGGCCGCCGGTTACATGATAGTCGATACGCCCGAGGGCGCAAAGCTCAAGAAGATATAAACAATAATCCCGTAAAGGAGATACAATATGAAGACCCTTAAAAAGATCGCTCTTTTCCTGCTGATAGCAATGCTGGCGCTCTCAGTCTGCGGCGCCGTCTTCGCAGAGGGCTCCGCCGACGCGTCTGAGGAACCCGCCGAAACCGCGGCCGAAACCGCGACCGAAGCCGCTTCGTCGGAGGAACCCGCCGCGACAGAGGCGGTAAAGCATACCCTTACGCTTCGCACGTACGATGAGAACGGCAAAGAGGTAAGGGATATGAGCGGCATGAGCTGTTTAAGCGCAATGCCCAACCTTTATATCAAGCATGCCTACAAGGTGGTCTTCGGCTATTCCGAGGGCAGCTCCATGAAGGAAACGGACGATGAGATCATTCTCGACGTCGTCTCGGAAAACGAAGGCGTGACCCGCGAGCATAACACGGTCTTTTTCCCCGCATCCGATAAGCCCTATAAGGCGACCATAAAGATCGCCGATCCCGCTCAGCCCGAAAACAAGATAGAAGTTCCCGTATCGGTTAAGCGTTTCAATCTGGGTCTTACCGACATCATCGTCGCGTTCATTGCGGTATACGTGCTCATCAACGTCTTTTCCGGCAAGGGCGCGCTCTTCAACGATGAGTTCATAAAGGAAGACAAGAAGCCGCTGTTCAAAAAGCTCACCCGCATCCTCGCCTGCGTGACCGGCGTCATGTTCCTGCTCGCGGCGGTGCTCGCGATCTGCTTCAGCTATCTTGAATGGGTAAGGATCGCAAGGTACGTCCTCTTCGGCATAGGTCTCGCCGCGCTGATCGCCGCAATGATACTCAACACCGTCTTCACCGATAAGGAGAAGAAGCAGAAGGCGCAGGCGACCGCGCTTACCGGCGGCAATACGTCAAGCGCCGCGGCGTTCGAATTCGACGAGAACGAGCCCACCGTGGACGAGGTCCTTGCCGAGATCGAAAAGAAGAAGAACGAGCCCAAATCCGAAAACTGACCTTAAACGGTGATCGAAATGGATAACGCAAAAGCAAAGACTTCATGGGTCAAGCGCTATGCCCAGAGGTATTTCGTTGACGCTCTCGGCTCCATGGCAAAGGGACTTTTCGCGACGCTGCTCGTGGGCACTATCATTTGGGCGGTGTCAACGCTCGTTGGGATGGCGCTCCCCGCAGCGGGGACGGAGCTTAACACCTGGCAGAAGATACTTTCCGCGGTCAACGGCTTCCTGAAGACGATATCGGGCGTTGCGATGAACAATTACGTGGTCGGCGCGGCGATAGGCATAGCCATAGCGCACGGCATGAAGGTCGCGCCGCTCGCCGTATTCTCCGCCGCCGTCACCGGCGCGATCGGCTACTGCTCCGGCATAGTCGGTCCCGAGCCGAACGCATTGAAGGCGGCGATCGGCTTCGTCAATTCCGACGTCAATATCATCGCCGGCCCCATCGGCGCGTATTTCGCCGCCGTCATCGGCGCGGAGCTCGGCAATCTCGTTGCCGGGAAGACCAAGGTCGATATCCTCGTCGTACCCCTCGTTTCGATACTGACGGGCGGGCTTATCGGCTACCTCCTCGGCGCGCCGCTCGCGTTCTTCATCAAATGGCTCTCCCGCGTGATCGGGCTCTCCACCGCGCTTGCGCCCATCCCCATGGGCATCATCGTCGCGGTGCTCGTCGGCTGGATACTCACCGCGCCCATCTCAAGCGCGGCTATCTGCGCGATGCTCTTCTCGCAGAGCGTGCTCGATTCGCAGGACGAAGTTGTCCGCCGTGGTCTCATGCTCGCCGCCGGCGCGGCAACGGTCGGCTGCTGCTGCCAGATGGTCGGCTTCGCCGTCGCCTCGTTCCGTGAGAACAAATGGGGCGGTCTCGTTTCGCAGGGACTCGGCACGTCCATGCTTCAGGTGCCGAACATAGTCCGTCACCCCGCGATAATCGTTCCGCCCACGCTTGCCGCCGCCATACTCGGCCCGATAGCGACCACGCTCCTTCCCATGCAGAATACGGGCATCAACGCCGGCATGGGCACCTGCGGGCTCGTCGGGCAGATCGGCACGTATATCGCGATGCTCGGTCTCGGCGAAAGCTGGTGGCTCATCACGATCAAGGTGCTGCTCCTCCATATCATACTCCCCGCGGCGATCGCATTCGGCGCGTCGGAGCTGATGAGGAAGCTCGGCTGGATCAAGAAGGGCGATATGCTGCTGGAATGATCGTATCGATCGAACGGCGAAGCAAAAAAGCTTCGCCGTTTTTTTATAATTACCCCTTTACAATCGCTCACGCCTCTGCTAAAATTGCGCCGTACAGGGAGGAAGCGTCAACATGGATTTCACGATAAAAACCGCAAGGTTCATAACGAGCGCCGGGATCGGCTCGGAGCTCCCCGAAAGGCTCCCGTGCGAGATAGCCATTGTCGGCAAATCGAATGTGGGAAAGAGCTCGCTCATAAACGCGCTCTGCGGCAGGAACAAGCTCGCGAAGACCTCCGCCACGCCCGGCAAGACGAGACTCATCAACTTCTTTTTGCTTAACGAGGAGTTCTATCTCGTCGATCTGCCCGGCTACGGTTACGCCGCCGCTCCCAAGGCGGAGCAGGAAAAATGGGGCAAGCTCATGGAGGATTATCTTTCCTCCGGCAGGGTCTCGCATATCTATATGCTCATCGACATAAGGCATGAGCCCACCGCGCTCGACAAGCAGATGTTCGGCTACATCATCTATTACGGCATACCCTATACCCTTATCGCGACAAAGGCGGATAAGCTTGCCAAAACAAAGCGCCGCTCCGCCGCGAACGCCGCCGCAAAGCTCCTCGGCGCGCCGCCCTACGCCGTGGTATGGTCTTCCGAAACGGGCGACGGCAGAGAGGAGCTGCTTGAAAGGATCGACGCAGTCGTCCATCCCACCGCGGGGGAAGAATAAAATATTTTCAAATCCTATTGACATATAGGATGGATGAACGCATAATAAGTAAAAATAAGCTGCGGGGCGCCGCAGCCAATGTAACTTGATCGGAGGGAAGCAATATGGGACTCAAGAAATGCCCGAGATGCGAACTTAATTATATAAAGGATGATGAAAAGCTCTGCAACGTTTGCAAACGTGCCTCCAAGCACGAGGAGGAGCCCGAAGACGAGCTCATATGCATCGAGTGCGGCGAGCACCCCGCCATGAAGGGCAAGGAGATCTGCGCCGAGTGCTATAAGGAGAGCCTCCGTCAGCAGCATCTCCAGAACCAGCGCAAGGCTATCTCGAATATGGATTTCGAGGACGTGGAGGTCGTTTCCGGCGTGGATCTGCCCGATGAGGAGATCCCAACCGGCAGCCTGCCCGACGAGCTTGCGGACGAGTTTGAGGAAGAGCTGAAGGACAACACTCCCGAAGAGGGAGAGATCGAATTCACGAAGGGGCTTTCTCTCGAAGCAATGAGCGAGGAAGAGAGCGAAGAACCCGACGATGACGACGAGATCGACGAGGGCTTCACCCCCGCCAAGAGGAAACACCGCTGATTTTTATGAAGCTTTTTGCCATAGCCGATCTGCATTTGGACGGCGGCGCGGGCAAGCCCATGGACGTATTCGGTCCCAACTGGGCGGGGCATCGCGACCGCATATTCGGCTCATGGCGTGAAACCGTCGGGGAAGAGGACGCGGTCCTCGTTCCCGGCGACATATCGTGGGCGATGCATTTTCGCGACGCGCTGCCCGATCTTACCGATCTATCCGAGCTCCCCGGTAAAAAGGTGCTGCTTCGCGGCAACCACGATTACTGGTGGGGCTCGCTTACGCAGATGCGCTCCGTTCTTCCCGAAAGCGTAAAGCTCGTCCAGAACGACGCCTGCGATATAGGCGCCGCCGTCATCGCGGGCTCAAGGGGCTGGATACTCCCCTCGGACAGCGATTTCAAAACGGCGGACAAGAAGATCTACGAAAGGGAGCTCATCCGGCTGGAGCTGTCGCTCTCCGCGGCAAAGCGCCTCGCCGGGCAGGATAAGCCCATCGTCGCCATGCTCCATTATCCGCCCCTGATGCGTGACGGCGCGCCAACGGGCTTCACCGCCCTTCTCGAAAAATACGGCGTCTCCCGCTGCGTTTACGGGCATCTGCACGGCTCCCCCGCATGGGAGGTCGGCTTCAAGGGCGAATCGAACGGCGTCGTGTACGACCTCGTTTCCGCCGACGCGCTGGGCTTCGCGCCTTTGTGCATCGAGGAATTCTGCGAAGGGGATGAGGAAGAGTGAGCAAAATCGAAAAGCTCCTGCTCGATAAGGACTTTCAATATCTTCCCCCTTTCTTTTTAAGGCATGAGCTGTCGTTGCGGTGCGGGCTTTCACTCGGAACTAAGCGTTCCGCGCTCCGCCGCGCGCGGGAGATATTCAAACTGCTCTTTGACGGCGCTCCCGACGCGATCGCCTTCAACTATTGGCTGACCGACTTTTCCGAGAGCGGCGGTCCCGCTTGTGAGGCGTTCGACCGTCCCGGCGAAGCAGAAAGCATCCATTCCGGTTATCTTAACGACGTTAAGAGGATCACGGAGTTCCTTCTCGACAATCAGCTTAAATACCGGCACACAGTCGTCCGCGGCACTCCTTCCGTATTGAATGAGGAGGACGGACTCGTTCTCAACAACCGCGTGATCTGCTATTCCGACGGGAAAGCCTTTGATAACGAAAAGCTGATAAAACTATGCGTTGACGACCGATTCGATCCCTGTATCGGCTTCGTCTCGTTCGAAAACGAATGCCTGCTGATCATTTATGACGACCGCGGCTGCGATATCGTTTTTGCGGACGAAGGGAAATTCCTTGAGTTCTATCCGAAGCTCGAACCCTTTTTTCTGGATCATGACCGCGAGATGATGGGGGAGAGATACAAAAGGCTGAAGGCAGAATAACGGAATAGTAAAACAAGCTGAGGAAAAATCCTCAGCTTGTGTTTTTTTGCTCGCTTTACGCGCCGACGTCCATCATCGTACCGATGAAGAACGGCAGGTTGGTTTCGCAGTCGATCAGCATATAGACGAACGGGCGGTCGAGATACACCCTGTTCTCGAAGAACGGCTCGGATTCGTCGCACACCATGACCGCGGTCGCGGCGCCGGCGCGGGTGCCCCTCTCGTCCACGGAAATGAACGTCTTATGGAACACGCGGCTGATGTAGAGGTTTCCCGCGGTGGAGCTGCCCAGCGCGGAAAGGTCCGATACGCTGCTGTTGAAGGCGGAGGGCATGCCCATATTGCCGAGCACGTCCGAAAGCTCGCAGGAAAAATCAGTCTCGAACTTGGGGATAGCGGTCATCACCGGCTCGTCCTTCGCGCCGTTCAATATGCCCATCAGCTTCTCGCCGTCGAGCGAGGCGACGAGCTCGCTGACGCTCACGCCCTCGTTCGGAAGGAGCGCGCAGAACGCGTACCTGCCGCCCGAATAATACTTGATGAAGCCTTCGGCGTTGTCCGCCTTGAGGTATGTGTTCTCCTTGCCGTACATGAACTCGGCGCTGCGCGTGTCGCCGTTCTCGAGCGTAAAGACGGCTTTCCCGACCTCGCTCTCCTTATAGATGCGGTCCCATTCTGCGTCGAACGCGAGCGCGTTGATAAGGAACATAACGGCGTCTCCCATGTTGACGTCCTTGCTCAGTATCTCGGGGATCATGCCGTCGGTCTTTTCCTTCACCCAGTTGTTGATATCCGCGCGGGTCTTTTCGTCGAAGGGCGCTTTATAAGCGTCCGCGCCGTAATAATCGGCGTTCTTCTGGAGGAAGGCGTCGTTCACGGTGAACCTTTTGTCCGACGTGAACCAGATGGAATTCGCAAGCTCCAGCTTGGCTTTCTCGCTGTTTAACAGCTGCGCCGCATAGTTGTAATAGAACTCGTTCAGCTCGTCCGTGCTCATGCCCAGCACCTTTTCCATCTCGGCAAGGGTGTCCCCCTTGGCGCCGTTCGCCGTCATGGAGAGCGCCGCGAGCACCGAGAGCGGGGAAATGAGGGTGTTGCCCTCGCCCGCGCCGGCCTTGAACAGCCTTATTGCGAAATCCGCCGCCTTGACGGCGCTTTCGTTCGTCGGGACGACCGGCTTCGCGGTGTTCTTCGAGGTGAAATTCGCCATAAGATCCATCGTGTTTGCCGTGATGACGGAGCCGCCCTGCTGGATCGGGGAGGCGGTCTTACAGCCGACGGCCGAAACGAGTATCGCTCCCGCCGCCAAAAGGCACAGCGCCTTTTTGATAATGCTGTTTATTCTCTTCATAAATAACTCCTTTCGTTATTCGGAAATAAGGCTCAAAAACCTTTCGTACTTTTCCTGCGGGATCGCGTAAACCACGCCGGTCTCCTCATCCTTGAGCGAGCTCCCGGTAAGCTCGAACGAGCTTTCGTGCCCGTTCCCGTCGATCAGCGTGATGCGCCGGCACAGGTCCTGAGATTCGGGCAAGGTGCTGAAATTCTCAGCCACGGCGCCGTCGCGCAGTATGCCGTCGATCAGCGCCTTGAGCTCATAAGCCGCATCGCCCGTTATCTGAAGAAGGCTCTCGTCCTCGCTTTCCTCAAGCGCCTCGATGGTCACGATCAGCTTTTCGCCGACCGGCAAAGCTTGATCGATCCCATTCGCCTCCTGCTCGCCATCCGGAACCTTGCCCGGCATGGGCATTAAGCGGGGCAGCAGGAACGCCGTAAGGGTCAGGAGCAGCGCGAGCGGCGCCGAAAGCGCGGCTATCCTGCCCGCCGTACGCCTGCGGGCGCGCTTTTTTTCCTCTACGCGCCGGCGCACCTCCATGGTGTATTCGTTAAGTTCCTTCATAACAGTTCCTTGCCCTCCTCTCCCAAAATGGAGCGGAGCTCCTTTTTTGCACGGTAAAGCAGGTTGTCTATCTGCTTGGGCTTTTTGCCCATCACGCGGGAGGCGTCGGCATACGAAAGCTCCTCGAAATAGATCAGATACACCGCCTCGCGCATTTCCTCGGGCAGCTTTTCGATCGCGCCGTGCACGGCGCGCTTCCGCTCGTCCGAAACGAGCCGGTCTTCAAGGTCAAAAAGCTCGTCCCCGTACGAAGCGGCGTCCTCGTAGCTGAATACGGGGAGCGCCTTTCTGTGCCTTATAAGATCGAGCGCCCTGCTCTTGCCGCGCATAAAGACGTAGGTTTTCAATGAAACCTTGAAATTATACCTGTGCTTGTTCAGGAACAGATCGCTCATCACGTCCATCGCGATATCCTCCGCGGCGGGCATATCGTGTACGTAATGCTCGACAAAGCAAACGAGGCTGAAAAACAGCTCCCGCATGATATCGTCGACAGCGCTCTCGTCGCCGTTAAGGTAGCGGCGGTAACAGACTGCTCCCTTGTCCGAAAGATCCTTCAATTTCTATCCACCTGTCGAAGCGCCGCGTCCGGCGCTTTCACATATTATACGTATGAGTAAGGGAAATTCCTTACGGATATTTTATAACTAACCCGAAAAATCGTCAACAGGCACAACAAAAGCCCCCGGTATCGCCGGGGGCTTCGTTTTGGCTTGGATTATTTCTTTGCGGTCTGAGCGGCAACTTCCGCAGCGAAGTTTTCCTCACGCTTCTGGAGACCCTCGCCCATCTCGTAACGGACGAACTTCTTTACGGTGAAGCGGCCGTTGATCATCTGACGGACGGACTCATCGGGGTTCTTAACGAAGGGCTGCTCAAGCAGGCAGACTTCCTTGTAGTACTTCTCGATGCGGCCCTCGACCATCTTCTCGATGATGGCGGCGGGCTTGGGCTTCGGCTCGTTCATAGCCTGGGCGCGGAGGACCTCACGCTCGTGATCGAGCTCGGCCTGATCGCAGTCGTCCTTGTCGATGCAGGTGGGCTTGGCAGCCGCGATCTGCATAGCGACGTCGTGAACGGCGGCGGCGTCTTCCTTGCAGCAGACCTGAAGCAGAACGCCGATCTTGCCGCCCATGTGGACGTAAGAATCACAAACGCCCTCGATGCGCTCGAAGCGGCGGATGGTGATCTTTTCGCCGATCTTGGCGACGGCGGTGTTGATGAGGTTCTCGATGGTCATGGACTCGTCGAGAGCGTAGGTCTGAGCCATGAGCTCTTCAACGGAAGCGGGGTTCATCTTGGCGATGTGCTTCGCGATGTTGTGAACGAGCTCCTTGAAAGCGTCGGTCTTGGCAACGAAGTCGGTCTCGCAGTTTACCTCGACGATAACGCCGATCTTGCACTCGTCGCAGACGAAGCAGTCAACGATACCCTCGGCGGCAATGCGAAGCGCCTTCTTGGCGGAAGCGGCAAGGCTCTTCTCACGAAGATAGTCGAGCGCCTTCTCCATATCGCCGTCGCACTCCTTGAGCGCCTTCTTGCAGTCCATCATGCCGGCGCCGGAACGCTCACGCAGATTCATAACGTCTTTAGCGGTGAATTCCATGTTTTTTTCCTCCCGTAAGGTATTGGTCTGGTTGGGATCAGAAGTTGTCTTCTTCGTCCTGCTCTGCCTTCTCAATGGAAGAGTCGACAGCGTGATCGGTCATCTGCTCGCCCTGCTTGCCCTCGATAACGGCGTCGGCGATCTTGGCGGCGATCAGCTTGACGGCGCGGATAGCGTCGTCGTTGCCGGGGATAACGTAATCGACGTCATCGGGATCGCAGTTGGTGTCGACGATGGCAACGATGGGGATATTCAGGCAGCGGGCTTCCTGAACGGCAATGTGCTCCTTCCTGGGGTCGACGACGAACATACAGCTGGGGAGCTTCTTCATCTCCTTGATGCCGCCGAGGTTCTTCTCGAGCTTATCCTGGATGTACTTGAGCTTAACGACTTCCTTCTTGGGAAGGAGATCGAAGCTGCCGTCCTCCTCCATGCGCTCGATCTCGCGAAGCTTCGCGATACGGCTCTGGATGGTCTTGAAGTTGGT
>DGHD01000053.1:13909-40139 GCA_002392505.1 Christensenella sp. UBA3857
TTGCTTCCTGCTCGATGCTCTCCTGAGCCTGCTTCTTGGTGCCGACGAAAAGAACGGTGCCGTTATCCATGGCAACGTCGCGAACAAAGGCGTAAGCCTCGTCTATCTTTTTGACGGTCTTCTGAAGGTCGATGATGTAGATGCCGTTACGCTCGGTGAAGATGTACTCGCGCATCTTGGGGTTCCAGCGACGGGTCTGGTGACCGAAATGGACGCCCGCCTCGAGGAGCTGCTTCATAGAAATGACTGACATAAAAATAACCTCCCGTTAATTTATTCCTCCCCGCGCATCATCTCCCACGGAACCGCTTTTATGCGGACGGGCCGTAAGATCCACACGGGTGAGTTTTATGCCAAATAGCATTATATCATAATAAAATGCCCCGCGCAACAGGATTTTTGCACGGGGAACAGATATATTTTCACTATTTTATCCTGTTCAGGAGCGCATCCTGCGTCAGGATATCCGAAACGCTGCTCAGCCGCACCTTTATGCGGGGCGCGCCCGCGTCGAACGAGAACGCCTCATACTCGCGGTAAACGAGGAATATCCCGCCGTAGGTGAAAAGGAACTGCGCCGAATCGTCGAATCGCGGACCCATGCCGATCGCGGTGTACCCGTTTTCCTCCATGCTCGCGGAAACTATCTCGCCGAGCCTGGGGGCGTAATCCACGCCCGCGCCGAAGCAATCGGAAAGGCAGACCGGCTCGCCGGTATCGCAGTTGAAGTTGGCGGTGCGGGATTCTGTATCCGACCCGTCAGCGGACATGAAATTCAAAGTGAAGGAAAGAAGCCCGTAATTGTTGAACTCGCACACGAAATCGACCGTGCCCGCGACTTCGCCGCAGTCGGAGGCGAACTCCATCAGGGTGGAATGGAGCGAGATGTTGAGCAGATCCATCCCGCTGTCGCAGACGTAGGGGTATTTCACCCGGCATTCCCCGCGCATGAGCGTCTTGGGGATTATCGAGAGAGGACGCCTCAAAATGCTCTGCGAAAGCTCGCCCGAATTGATCATCTGCCCGTGCGGAGGGCGAGTGCCGCCCGCGTCGGTCGAGCTGCTCAAAAGACAGCCGCATGCGGATACTGCGATCAGCAGCAGCGTTAAAACGTATGCGGTTGTCCTTAAAACGGACTTCATTTGATAAGCATTATCTCCGTATCGGCTATCGCCTTTTCGATCATTTCGCTGAAATCGACCCTTGCTTCGCTTGCGCGCAGCTCGTCGAGCTTGGGCTTTGTAACGGGGTGCTTCGGCACGAACACGGTGCAGCAGTCCTCGTAGGGCAGTATGCTCGTTTCATAAGTGCCAATGCGCCTTGCGATATCCATTATCTCGTCCTTGTCAAAGCCTATGAGCGGACGGAAAACGGGCATCGAAACGGCGTCGTTCGTGACGCAGAGCGCCTCGAGCGTCTGGCTCGCCACCTGACCCAGGCTCTCTCCCGTGATGAGCGCCATCGCGCCCTCGCCCCTTGCGATCCGCTCGGCTATCTTCATCATAAGACGGCGCATAAGGACGGTGGTCTCCTTCTCGGGGCATTTCTCGTAGATCGTCATCTGGATATCGGTGAAGGGCACGAGGAAGAGCTTTATCTCGCCCGCGTATCTCGAAACGAGCTTCGTAAGCTCCACCACCTTGTCGCGCGCGCGCTCCGAGGTATAGGGGTAGGAGTAGAAGTGCACCGCGGAGAGCGTAAGCCCGCGCTTTGCCATCATGTATCCCGCGACGGGGCTGTCTATGCCGCCGGAAATAAGCAGGCTCGCCGCGCCGGCGGTGCCGGTGGGCATACCCTTCGCGCCGGGGATCTCCTCACAATAGATATAAGCCTTCTCGCGTATCTCGACGGAGAGCTTGATTTCGGGCTTGTGCACGTCGACGTGCAGCTCGGGGAAGCGCTCGAGCACCCTGCCGCCGAGCTCCTTGTTGATCGTGTCGCTGTTCATGAAATAGCGCTTGTCCGATCTTCTCGCAAAGACCTTGAAGCTCGTGCCCGCGTCGGGGGAGGAGAGCCGCTTTTCCATCAGCTTGAGCGCCGCCTGAACGACGGTCTCCCAATCCTTGTCGACCGCTTCGGCGGGGGATATGGAGTGTATGCCGAAAACCCTCGTAAGGCGGTCGAGCGCCTCGTCAAAACGCTCCTCGCTTATGCCGCGGACGTATATCCTGCCCTGCTCGCGCTCGATCTTGGGATCGAGCCCGTGAAGCGCGCGCTTCATGTTGCTGATGAGCGCACGCTCGAAATAGGGGCGGTTAAGCCCCTTCAAATGTATCTCCGTATAACGTACGAGAAGTACCTTTTCCATTTTTCCCTTTTGCCCCTGCTGTGCAAAGGCGTCCTTTCTTTTGATATTCGGCGGTCAGGCGCTGTACGTTTTGATTCAGCGCCTTCTGAATCTCCTGAGCAGGCTTACCTGCTCCTCTATCATCTGCGCCGCGGTATCGGCTTCGTCAACAGTGTTGAAGTGCGAGAAGCTGAACCTTATCGCTCCGTCCTGCCGCTCACCGAGTATGCCCATGGCGTTAAGCACGCGGTTCCTGCCGCGCTTGTGCGCCGCGCAGGCGGAGCCGGTCGAAACGCAAAGCCCCTTTTCGGAAAGCGCGTTCAGCAGCACCTCTCCGCGCACTCCGAGGAAGCTCACGTTGAGTATATGCGCCGCGCCCTCGCCCATCGGGGGAGAGTTGAGCGTCACGTCCTTGATGCGCTTCAGGTTCCCGTAAAGGCGCTCCTTGACCGCGAGGATCCTCTCGCGGTATGCCGCGCGGTTGAGGGCGTAGTCCTCCACGGCGGCGTTAAAAGCCATTATGCCCGGCATATTCGACGTGCCGGAGCGCATGCCGGATTCCTGCCCGCCGCCCATCAGATAGGGCTTTACGCGCACGCCGCGCCTTACGTACAGCGCGCCGACGCCCTTGGGGGCGTGGAGCTTATGCCCGCTCGCCGAGTACATATCACAGCTGACGGGCGCCTCCTTCATAAACGCCTGAACGCCGTCGGAATGGAGCAGGCATTCGGGCGCGAGCCGCTTCATCATGGCGTATATCCCGTCGATATCGTTTATCGCGCCGGTCTCGTTGTTGACGTGCATTATGCTTATCAGCCCCGTGGAGGGGGTCATGAGCGCCGCAAGACCGTCGAGCTTAACGCGCCCGGTCATGTCCACGGGGGCGAAGACGACGTCGTAACCCTGCTCCTTAAGCTCCATCGCAGGCTCGTAGACCGAGGGGTGCTCAACGGGGGAGATGATCACGCGCGTCTTGCCGCGCATGGCTTTGAGCGAACCGAATATCGCGGTGTTGTTCGATTCCGTCCCGCAGGAGGTGAATATCAGCTCGCCGGGGTCGGCGCCGATTTTCGACGCGATATTCGCTCTCGCCGCGTTAAGATCCCTTTCCGTTTTCACCGCGGCGGAATAAGCGGCGGCGGGATTAAAGGGCTTTTCGAGCATGTATTCTTTTGCGGCGGCCGCCGCCTTGTCAAGGCATACGGTGGTCGCGCTGTTATCGAAATAGATCATATCGTTCATCAACTCCGTTCGGAAAATAGGGGCGTACCCCTATACCCAAAGTATGACTCCTGGCTGAAAAAGTGTGCCTGCTTCGTCACGGCTCGGGCGATTCGGTCGGCTTCGTCGGATCGACGGAGATGGGCGGAGGATAGATCGACTTCAGATAATCGTAATTGGTCTTGAGCGATTCCGTCGCGGTCTTTATCCGTTCGGGATCCTGGGACTGTATAGCCGCACGCAGGTCCTCGATGAGATTGATCAGCGTCGTCCTGTCCGGATCGGGCAGCGTCTGCACCTCGTTCAAATACGTGTTGACCTGGGATATCAGCGTCTGTGCGCGGCTGATAAGCACCTCAAGGCTGTCCGAGGAGGGCGGAGTGCCCGCGCCGTGCACGTGGCAGACCGCGCCCGTCGAGAGACACCACGAATGATAGCTCGAGGCGGTCATGTTCGTTACGACTCCGTTGGGGAATATCTTGCGGAAGAGCTCCTTGCCGTTGACGCCGTGCTCCTCGTCCACGAATTCCTTGAGCAGCGCGAATACGGAGTCGGTCGGGAATATCAATATGCACTTGCTGTAACGCGACGTCGAGGGACAGTAGGGACCCGCCACCTCGCCGGAGGCGGAGCAGCCATCAATAAGCGCGTGCATCGGGCAGTATTCGGTAGGCATATTGTCCACCGCACACCAGTCGGTGACAGGGGGATTGATCGAATCGTGCATGCAGGCGTTCGTTGCGAGCTTGCCCGAAACGGAGCAGATGGTCACCTGAGTGAGCCCGAGATCCGAGGGCGAAACGTCCATAATGGGCTTATCGGAAAGCCCCTGGTGGATCTTCTCCATATATGCCTGCCAGAGGGGCGCTGCGGCCTTTCCGCCGGTGGAGCCGGAGGCGAGTTTCTCGGAATAGAGATCGTGCCCTATCCACAGTGCACAGGTGTAATAGCCGGTGAAGCCGGCAAAGTAAACGCTGGTGTAGTCGTCGTTCGTACCGGTCTTGCCGGCGACGGTGATGCCGTCGATCGCCGCGCGCGTACCGGTGCCCGTCTTAACGACGTCCTCGAGCATATCGATGAGCATGTAGCAGGTGCTTTCCTCATATACCCGGTAGCTCTTCTGAACGGCTTTCGCGTCGAGCACGACGTTCATATCCTTGTCGAGCACGACGGTGAACGAGATGGGTTCCATATACATGCCGCCGTTCGCGATGCAGGCGTAGCTCGCCGCCATCTCGATGGGCGTGATGCCCGTCGTGCCGAGGGCGAGACCGGGACCGTCCTCGTTTATCCTGGAGGGCTTGACGCCGAGCTTCGCAAGGTATTCGGCGCCGGTCCTGGGAGTGACGTAATCGAACAGCGTCCTTGCGGCGACTATGTTGAGCGATTTTTCGATACCCTTTCTGATGGATATCATGCCGACGTACTTGGTGGAGCCGATGGCGGGGTAGCCCTTTTCGCCGCCATAGCCCTCGATGGGGAATTCGGCGTTGAGTATCGGCGTCCCGCAGGAGAGCCCCAGATCGAGTGCGGGACCGTAAACGGAGAGCGGTTTGATCGCGGAGCCGACGGGCATGGAGCTCTGATAAGCGCGGTTAAGGGCTTTCTTTATAGTGGGCTCCGTCCTTCCGCCGATAACGGCGATGACCTCTCCCGTGTGCTGATCCATAACGACGGTCGCCGCCTGGGGCTGTATTATCTCGTATGTGGTGCCGTCCGAGCCGGTGGTGATCTGAATGCCGGCGGAGGGGTTCTGAAGCTCGGGATAATTCGCCCAGGAGGTGATGGTCTCCTGCACGGTGTTCTGTATCTTGGGGTCGACCGTAAGGTAGATATGATAGCCGCCGGTACGCAGCTCGTTCTCGATCGCGGTGCGGTTAGCCTTGGTATCGTCGAGCCCGCGCTGGGCAAGCATATGCGTTATCACGTCGTAGACCGCGTATTCCACAAAATACGGCATATCGTAAAGCTGCTTCTTCTCGCTCTTTTCGACAATATGCACCGTCTCGTGAAGGGCGGTCTCATACTGCTCATGCGAGATCTTGCCCGCCTTATACATCGCTTTGAGCACAATGTCGGTGCGCTTGTCTGTAACGTCCATCTTGTTGCGCCCGTCCTCGTAGAAGCGGGAATACGTGTTTGCCCTGGGGTTGGTGTAATAGGGCTTCTGGACCATGCCGGCAAGCATGGCGCACTCCCTTATGGTAAGCTCGTTCAGATCCTTGCCGAAATAGTCCTTCGCCGCGGAGGCGAAGCCGTAATTCGATTCGCCGAGGAACACGTCGTTCATATACGCCTCGAGGATCTTGTCCTTGGTCATGATATGCTCGAGCTCGTATGAAAGATAAGCCTCCTGTATCTTGCGCTTATAGCTCTTTTCGTTGGAGAGTATCTTGTTTTTGATGAGCTGCTGCGTCAGCGTCGATCCGCCGTGGGTGTTCTCGTTGCGGAAGGTGTTGACTATCGCAGAGAAGAGGCGCTTGAAGTCGACGCCGCCGTGCTTATAGAAGCGCACGTCCTCAATCGAGGTGAGCGCGTTCTTGAGCATGTCGGGGATATCCTCTATATCGACCCACTCGCGGTATTCCATTCCCGCGAAGCTCGTTATCATATTGCCGTTTCGGTCGTAGATATAGCTGGTGCGTTCCGTCCTCGAAAGAACGGATACGTCAAGCGAGGGGGTGGTGTCCATATACGCCTTCGCGACGCCCATAACAAGACCGAATCCGCCTATGCCGCCGAGCACCAGAGCTATCGCGAGCATCGCGATGGTATCGAAGAACAGGCTCAGCACGAACGGACGTGCGCCCTTCCTTTTGCTGAAGACCTTGCCCTCGTTCTCGCCGGAGCCCTCCGGAAGCGCGCCGACCGAAGCCCGACGCTCCTTCAGATCACGTTTTTTTGACTTATTAACAGCCATTTCAATAACCTTTCATGCGTTTTTTATGGGAACACGGGGAAGGATATACCTCTCCATATTATAATCCATCATGATTATAACACACTTCTTCGGCAAACGCAAACAAACGGTGCTTTTTTCATATAAATATTATTTTGGGGGTACAAATTTATCGGATTGTATGGTATTATTATGTGGGGAAGACCCGGGCCGGGCATTACTATGCCCATTTTGAACGGAAAGGGAAGTGAGAGATTTGCCGTTAGCCGATATTCTGGCCGCTATCCGGACAGGCTTTTCACAATTCAGAATACAGGATCTGCTGGATATCCTGATCATATCGTATCTGATATTCAAGCTTATCCAGTTCACGACGAACACAAGGGCGTCCCAGGTCGTAAAGGGCGTCGTCGTGCTCTTGTTCCTTTTCATTATAAGCAACCTGCTCGATCTTATCACCGTGCGGTACCTTTTGAATTCCTTCCTGGTATCCGGTATCGTCGTGGCCGTCGTGCTCTTCCAGCCTGAAATACGAAGGGCGCTCGAAAGGATCGGACGCTTCCGTTTCACTATCACCCAAAGGGAGACCCCGTCGTTCGAAATCGTAAACCAGATACTTCTCGCAGTCGAGAATATGTCCAGGCGCAAGGTCGGCGCCCTCATAGTTCTCGAGAGGAACACCAAGCTCGGCGACTATGTGCAGACCGGCACCGTGATCGATGCGGAGATCTCGGACGCACTTATCGAAAACATATTCGAGCCGAAGACCCCCCTGCACGACGGCGCGATGATAGTCCGCGAGGACAGGATCTACGCCGCGGCGTGCGTGCTCCCGCTGTTCGACGATCCGAATATCGCAAGGGAGCTCGGAACAAGGCACAGGGCGGCGCTCGGCATATCGACCGTGAGCGACTCCATAACGATCGTCGTATCGGAGGAGACGGGCACTATCTCCTATGCGCACGACGGAAGGCTGACGCGGCACGTCGATCATGATTCCCTGGAGGAGCTTTTGAATTCGCATTTCAATCCTCCCCAGGACAAGACGTTCAAGCTGAACGGCAAAAAACAGGAAGACGGCAGTACCGAAGGAAAGGAGGAGCTCAAACGCAATGGAAAACGGCACGGAAAAAAGCACAGCAAAAACAGGTAATTTCCTCTCCGGCATACGCAGGCTGATCGCCGCCGGCACGAATTCCGGCACGAAGGGCGAAAAAAAGCCCTGGTTCAAGCTCCCGCTCGCAAAGCGCATATTCTTCCTCGTCCTGTCGGTACTGCTCGCAATGTTCCTTTGGGGCTACGCGCTCATGGCGAAAAACCCCGACAGGAAGAAGACCTTCGCGAATATCACTCCCACGATCGAGGCGAGCGCCATGGAGACGCTGAACACCACGCGTTTCATCGCCCTTTACGGGGATCTTAACGAGCTTTTGAAGCCGGTCTCCGTAACCGTCTCCGCCCCGATAACCGACGTGTCGAGGATAAAGGCGAGCGATATCACCGCATCGGTCGATCTTAAAAAGGTGACGCATACCGGCGCCTACGATCTTGAAGTCAAAGCGACGTGCGCCGTCGGCACCGTCGTCAGCGTCGAGCCGAGCACGATAAGGCTCGAATTCGATACCCTCAAGAGGAATGACAGCATACCCATCACCTGCGTGTTCACGGGCGAGCTGCCGGAGGGGTATTGGCACGGCGAACCGAAGCTCAATACCGATAAGGTTGACCTTTCCGGCGCGCAGAGGACGATCGACAGCATAAAGCGCGCGGTATGCTATATCGATCTCGACGGGCTGACTTCCGGCATCAACGACGCCCTGCAGCTCACGATAATCGATAAAGAGGACAACGAGATGAGCAACGCTTCGTTCCGCGAGGTCATTCCGTCCGTCACGGTCGAGATGGAGGTGCTGCCGCACAAGGTGGTGCCGATAGAGTATGAGATATCGGATGCGGACCAGCTGCCGAATTATCTCCAGCTGGAGGAGCCGCGCCTTTCCGTCACGGAGGTCGATATCGCCGCGCCGGCGGACGTGCTCGACATGATCGACAAGCTCGTAAGCGAGCCTCTGCATATCAGCACCATAACGGAGCCGCAGCAGTACACCGAAACGCTTACGTTCGGCCTGCTGCCCGAGGGAGCAAAGCCCATCGACGGCACCAACCTTCAGGGCGTGCTGCTCGCGCTGAATATCACCGAAAAGATCGAGAAGCAGGTGTTTGATCACTTCGCCATCAGATTCGAGGGCGAATCTCCGGATCTTATCTACGAGTACGCGTTTACCGATGTGGATATCACCATAATGGGTCCCGCAAGGCTCGTCAAGGAGTTCCTGACCACCGACCTGACCGTTGTGGTCAACGTGGGCGACAGGGGTCCGAACGTTTACGATCTCTCGATAGAGACCTCGGTCGATAAGGACCGCTTCGGCGAGATCGAGATAATACTCGCAAAGAGCGTCGTGCGCGTTACGATAAGACAAAGATCAGCACAGTAAAAGCCGCGCGGCGGCAGCCCGAAAGGCGGAAATACGAATGAAACTTCTGGCAACCAATCTCAATATGCCCTTCAACGCCGACGAGTCGACCATACGCCTGCTCATCGGCGCCGACACTCGCCTCCCCGCGGAATGCATAAGGAACATCCGCATCGTCCGCAGGTCGCTCGACGCAAGGGACAAGAACGATATCCGCTTTATCTACTCCGCCGAATTCGAGGTGGACGATAAGGATCATAACCGCTATTCCGGGCGTTACGCCAAAACGGTGAGCAAGGCGCCCGAAAAGCCCGTCATCGCAGAGATCACGGGCGCCGTACCGCAGCCCGCTCCCGTCGTGGTCGTCGGCGCGGGTCCCGCGGGGCTGTTCGCGGCGCATACCCTCGCCGTGCGCGGCTATAAGGTCGTTCTGATAGAGCGCGGTCGTCCCATCGAAGAAAGACGGGCGAGCGTCGATACCTTCTGGGCGTCGGCGAAGCTCGATCCCGAAAGCAACGTCATGTTCGGCGAGGGCGGCGCGGGCGCTTTCTCGGACGGTAAGCTCACCACAAGGATAAAGGATCCGCGCGCGGAGACCGTCGTGGAAATGCTCGTCAAATTCGGCGCGCCCGAAAGGGTCGCCGTCGACGCGAAGCCCCACGTCGGCACGGACGTGCTCCGAACCGTAGTGCACAATATCCGCACGGATATCGAGGCGCACGGCGGCGAGGTCAGGTTCTCCTCGAAGCTCACCGACATAGTGTCTGAGGACGGCGCAGTCACCGCCGTCGTCGTCAACGGGGAGGAGAAGCTCCCCTGCTGCGCGGTCGTGCTCGCGCTCGGTCAGGCGGCAAGGGATACCTGCCGCATGCTCTTCGACAGGGGCGTGGAGATCACCGCCAAGCCCTTCGCCGTCGGCGTCAGGATAGAGCATCCGCAGTCCTTCATCAATAAGTCGCAGTTCGGCAAATTTGCCGGTCATCCGCGTCTCGGCGCGGCGGAGTACAGGCTGACCGCCAAAACGGGCAGCCGCGGCGTCTACACGTTCTGCATGTGCCCCGGCGGCTTCGTCGTGGCGTCCTCGTCGAACGAGGGCGAGGTAGTCACCAACGGCATGAGCTATTCCGCCCGTGATGCGGAAAATGCCAATTCGGGCATAATAGTACAGGTGAACCCCTCCGACCTGGGCGGCGCGGCTTTCGCCGGGGTCGAATTCCAGGAAAAGCTCGAGCGTGCGGCGTTCAGGCTCGGCGGCGGGGATTATTCCGCCCCCGCGGAGCGAGTCGCGGACTTCCTTGCCGATTCCGATCCTCAGCCCTTCGGAGCAGTGACGCCCACATACCGCCCGCAGGCGGTCCCCAGGAATCTGAAGAAATGCCTTCCCGGCACGGTCTACCGCGGCATAAAGGACGGCATCACCGCCTTCGGCAGGCAGCTCAAGGGCTTTGATATGGGCGACGCGGTATTGACCGCCGTCGAATCGAGGACGAGCTCTCCCGTACGCATCAACCGCCTTGAAAACGGCGAGGCGACAAGGCTCAGGGGGCTCTACCCCGTGGGCGAGGGCGCGGGCTACGCCGGCGGCATAGTCTCCGCCGCGGTGGACGGCATACGCGCCGCCGAAAGGATAATCGCTCTTTACAGGGCGGAATAAAAAAGGACGAACAAAAATGAAGCGTTATTACGTTATAATAGGCAACTTCGGCTCCGGCAAGACGGAGCTTGCGCTCAACATGGCGTTCGAGGGCGCCGCGAAGGGCGAAAAGGTCACGCTCGTCGATATCGACGTCATCAACCCCTACTTCCGCTCGACCGAAAGGAAGACCGAGCTCGAGGCGGCGGGCATAAGGCTCATCTCCCCTAACTTCACTTCCTCCGGCGTGGAGGTCCCCTCCATCCCGGCGGAGATATTCTCCGTTTTCTCCGACAATTCCGATCTCGTCATATTCGACGTCGGCGGGGATCCGGTCGGCTCCATCGCGATGGGTCAGTATTACGGCTATTTCAAGGAGCTGGAGAATTTCGAGGTCTGGTACGTCATCAACGCGCGCAGACCGCTTTCCTCCGGTCCGGACGAAAATATCGAGATGCTCGCGAAGATACAGGGCGTCAGCCGCCTGAATGTCACGGGGATACTCAACAACACCAACCTCGCGCATGAGACTTCGGCAGCCGACCTTAAATACGGGCTCGAGGTCACAAGGGAAGTCTCCCTCCGCACGGGCTATCCCGTCATCGGCACCATCGGCACGCCCGAGGTGCTCGGCGAATTCCTCAAAGAAGCCGAGGAAAAAGCCTATGATAAGCGCTTCATAGGCAAGGCGTTCCCGATCGAGCGCTATATGCACAGGGACTGGGTGCGCTATACCGAAGAGGGACTGTAATGATCCTCGTCCCGAAAGAGGAATACCGTCTCGACGCTTCACTCTCCGTATGCTTTACGGGGCACAGGGCGGATAAGCTCCCCTGGGGCTATAACGAGGCGGATAAGCGCTGCCTGTTGCTCAGGGAGCGTCTTGAAAAAGAGATACTCCGCGCTTATGAGAACGGGAAAAGGTATTTCCTCTCCGGCATGGCGGACGGGTTCGATCTCTACGCCGCCGAAGCGGTGCTTCGCCTTAAAAGGAAATGCCCCGGAATGGAGCTTGCAGCGATATTCCCCTACGGCACGGGCGATACCCCGCGCAAAAAACGCATAGCAAGGCTCTCGTATGCGGTCGTGTCGCTGCACGAAAGCTATTCGAGCCGCTGCTTCATGGAAAGGAACTCCTTTCTGACGGAGCATTCCGCCGCCGTCATCGCCTGTTTCTCCGGCGACGAGTCGAGCGGCACCGCCGCCACGCTCCGCATGGCGAAGCGCAGGGGGCTTGAAATAACTATACTCTGCCCTTGAAAGGGCTTTTACGGAAGGTTTACCATGCCTGTACTGGCTGTTAATAATCTAAAAAAATCCTTTGTCACGCGTGTGCTTTTCGAGGGGTTGAGCTTTGAGGTGGAGGCGAACGATCACGTCGGCTTTATCGGCGTGAACGGCACCGGCAAGACCACGCTGTTCTCCATCATCGAAGGACGCGAGCCGTATGACGAAGGTATGGTGGCGCTCGGAAAGGGCGTAACGATCGGCTCCATGGCGCAGACCGCGCGGGAGAGCGGCGATTCGCTTTACGATTACGTGCTCTCCGTGTTTTCGGAGCTCATTAAAACCGAGTCGGAGCTCGACCGGGTGAACGACGCGCTCCTGTACTCCGGCGCGGACGAAAAGCTGATCGAAAAGCAGCACCGCCTGCGCGAGGCGTTCGAGGACGGCGGCGGTCTGACTTACAGGGCGCGCACAAGGTCCACGCTACTCGGCCTCGGCTTTGAGGAGTCGGAGCTCAATAAGCCCTTCGCCGTGTTCAGCGGCGGGCAGCGCAACAAGGCGCAGCTTGCGCGCGTGCTGCTCTCCGGGGCGAATCTCCTGCTCCTTGACGAGCCGACCAACCACCTCGACATAAAGTCCATCGAATGGCTGGAGGATTATCTTTCCTCCTACCGCGGCGCGTTCATCGTCATCTCGCACGACAGGTATTTTCTGGACCGCGTCACCAACAAGACGATGGAGCTCAAAAATCAAAGGCTCTGCGTTTCAAAGGGGAATTACTCCCGCCATATGGAGCTTCGCTCCACCGCGCGTGAGCTCGAAATGCGAAAGTACCTTCGCACCGTGAAGGAAATCAAGCGCATCGAGGGCATGGTCGAGCAGCAGAAAAGATGGGGGCAGCAGCATAATTTCATCACCGCCGCGCATAAGCAGAAGGCGGCGGACCGGCTGAAGGAGACCCTTGTCGAGCCGGAACGCGATCCCGCCTCGATCCATTTCCGCCTCCCCGCCAGGGACGGCGGCGGAAACGACGTCGTCATCGCAAAGGGGCTTGCCAAAAGCTTCGGCGATAAAAATGTGTTCTCCGGGCTCGATCTGCTCGTCAAAAAGGGCGAAAAGGTGTTCATTCTCGGCGACAACGGCTGCGGCAAGACCACGCTTTTGAACATAATCGCCGGCCGCATGAGACCCAGCGCGGGCGTCTGTACGCTCGGCGCGCATATCGAGGCGGCGTATTACGAGCAGACCATGACCGGACTCGATCCCGAAAACACCGTACTTGAAGAGGTCTGGGACAAATACTACAATACGATACCCCGCAGGGATATCATGAACATGCTCGGCGCGTTCCTCTTCCGCGGCGAGGAAGTCGAAAAGAAGATAGGCATGCTGTCGGGCGGCGAAATGGCGCGCGTGCAGCTTTTGAAGCTGATGCTCACAAGGGCGAACCTCCTTCTCCTTGACGAGCCGACCAACCATCTCGACATCCCCTCGAGGGAGGCGCTCGAAAACGCGCTTGACGAGTATAACGGCACCGTAATGATCGTCACGCACGACAGGTATCTCGTCAACCGCCTCGCCGACAGGATATTCCATATGACCGAGAACGGGCTTACCGAGTACGTCGGCGGCTATGACGATTATCTCGAGGCGCTCCGGGAGCAGGAGGAGAACGCGCCCGCGCAGGCGGAGAAGCCCCTTTCGCAAAACGCCATCGATTATAAGGAAAAGAAGGCGCTCAAGAGCGAGCTCGGCCGCGCAAGAAACGCCGCCGCAAGGGCGGAAAAGGCCGTCGCCGAAAAAGAGGCGGAGCTTGAGAGCCTGAACCGCGAGCTCGAAAGCCCGGCGGTCTCGTCCGATTACAAGAAAGCGGGTGAGATTTCAAAGAAAGCGGACGCCGTAAGGCAAACGATCGAAAAGCTCTACTCCGAATGGGAGAGGGCGGAGGAAAGGCTCAAAGAGCTTTCGGACGATCAAATCACAGAATAATGAGGAAAGTATAAATTGACAAAGAAAAAAACAACCAAAACAAGACCCAAGCTCAAAATAATCCCCCTTGGCGGTCTCGGCGAGATCGGCAAGAACATGACCGTCATTGAATACGAGAACGATATCATAGTCGTCGACTGCGGTCTTTCATTCCCGGATGAGGATATGCTGGGCGTCGATCTGGTCATACCGGATATGACGTATCTTGAGGATAATTTCGACCGCATACGCGGCTTCGTCATAACCCACGGGCACGAGGACCATATCGGCGCCGTGCCCTACGCGATGCAGAAATTCGACGTGCCCTTCTACGGCTCAAGATTCACGCTCGCGCTGATAGAGCACAAGATGGAGGAGCATAAGATAAAGCGCGCCGACTTAAGGACGGTCGTCGCGGGGGACGTGGTGCAGCTCGGCTGCTTCAAGGTGGAATTCATAAAGGTCAGCCACTCGATCGCGGGCGCGCTCGCCGTCGCGGTGACTACGCCCGTCGGCGTGGTGATCCACACGGGCGACTTCAAGGTGGACTACACCCCCGTGGATAACGAGCCCATCGACATCGCGCGCTTCGCGTATTACGGCACGAAGGGCGTGCTCGCCCTTATGATGGATTCGACCAACGCCGAATTCCCCGGCTCCACCCCGTCCGAGCTCGCGCTCGGCGGCACCTTCGAGAAGGTGTTCGACACCGCGGAGGGCAGGGTGATCGTCGCCTCGTTCGCCTCCAACGTGTACCGCATACAGCAGGTGGCGGACGTTGCGATTCGGCATAACAGGGTGCTCTGCTTCCAGGGCAGGTCCATGGTAATGATCGCGAGGATCGCCATGGAGCTCGGTTATCTGAGCATACCGGAGGAGAGCATCGTCGAGGTGGAGAAGCTCAAGAACTACTCCGACAGCCAGGTATGCGTTTTCACCACCGGCTCGCAGGGCGAATCGATGAGCGGGCTTTTCCGCATGGCGAACGCGAACCATAAGCTCAATATCGGCAAGGGCGATACCGTCGTCATCTCCGCCTCCGCCATACCCGGAAACGAAAAGGCGGTCGGCAAGGTCATCAATCAGCTGTTCATGCGCGGGGCAAACGTGGTCTATGACCGCCTTGCCGACGTGCACGTGTCCGGTCACGCCAGGCGTGAGGAGCTGAAGCTCATGATGCGCCTCATAAAGCCCAAGTTCTTTATCCCCGTCCACGGCGAAGCGAGGCATCTGCACCATCACGCGCTGCTTGCCGCCTCCCTCGGTATAAAGGAATCGAACATTTTTGTAATGGATACCGGCGCCGTGCTCGAGCTCTCCGGCAGGAGCGGCAAGCTCGTCGGCTCCGTGCCCTCCGGCAGCGTGCTGGTGGACGGCGCGGGCGTGGGCGACATCGGCTCCGCGGTGCTCCGCGAAAGGCGCCTGCTCTCGCACGACGGCATGTTCGTAATGGTCATTGCGATAAAGCGGTCCACGGGCGAACTCGCGGCGGAGCCCGAGATCATCTCAAAGGGCTTCGTCTATTCCAAGGACGCGGACGAGCTCATGGAAGAGGTAAAGACGATCGCGCGCGAGCAGTCGCTCGCTTTCGCTTACGCCGACCGCACCGAATGGGGCAACATCAAAAACGCCGTCAAATCCGGCGTAAAGAGCTGTCTCGTTAAGAGGACGGGACGCACGCCCCTCATACAGCCCATTTTCATGGAGGTGGAATGATGGTTTACGATAAGGCGAACGAACTCGCTCGGGAAATAAAGGAAAGCGCCGAATACAAGCGCTACGCCGCCGCCAAGGAGAACGTGGCGGAGGGCAGCGCGACGAAGGCGCTCCTTGCCGAATACAAGAAGCTCCAGCTTCGCGCGCAGGCGGCATACGTCGCGGGCGAGCAGGATGAGGAAACGCTCGACAAGCTCCGCCGAATGGGCGAGCTCCTGCAGATGGATAAGGACGCCTCGGAATTCCTGATCGCGGAATTCACTCTGAGCCGTATGCTCGGGGATATCTACAAGATACTTGCCGACGCCGCCGGGATGGATCTCGGCGCGTTGGGCGAATGATCCCACGAAAGGATAAACAATGAGCCTTTTCAAAAAGCAATTCATGCGCCCCGACGACGGGGACGATATCGAGATCGCGGCGGACGGGATAGTGATAGAGCCCCCCGCGGATGCGGCAGAGCCCGCGCTCGAGGAGGCGGAGGAGCCCGCGCCCGAGGAGACGGCAGAGCCCGCGCACGAGGAGGCGGAGGAGCCCGTCGCCGATGAGGATGAGATCGTTACCGAAGAGGAAGCGATCGACATTTCGCCGGAGGTCGCGAAGACGGCGGTATTTCCCGTCGTCGACAAGCCCCCGCAGATCAATATGAACACGCAGGAGATCGAGATAACGCGTGAGATCGTGCTGGACGACAGCATGATCAAGGACGCGAAAAAAGGCAAAAAGCGCAGGAAGATGGATCCCGCGAAGAAGGAAAAGCTCCTTAAAACTTGGAGCAAGATTAGCCCCGCCGCGGCGTTTATCTGCGCGCTCCTTATAACGCTTATAGTTGTAAGGGTCGGCGTAAAGGTCGTTTATAACAAGCTCGCGCAGCCTGTCGACCCATCCGATCCCACGCCCGTAGTGGTGGAGATCCCCAAGGGCAGCGGCGCTTCCGCGATAGCGAAGATACTCTACGAAGCGGGCGGCGAGGGTAATCCCGGGCTCATAAAGAACAAGGCGGTGTTCAAGGTCTACGTCGACTTCATGAACAAATCGTCCGGACTCAAGGCGGGGACGTACATACTTTCCCGCAACATGAGCATCAGCGATATTGTAAACATCATCTGTACGGGCAATCCGCCGAGGGCTTCCGTCAAGTTCACCATTTCGGAGGGCATGACGGTGGAGTCGATCGCCAATAAGCTCGTTGAAAAGGGCATACTCAAATCCGGCGACAGGTTCCTGGAGCTGTGCAAAACGGGCAAAGCCTTCACAAACAGCCATTGGTTCGTGAAGCAGCTCGTCGACGAGGGCAGACCCGACCGCGTCTATATGCTGGAGGGCTACCTCTTCCCCGATACTTACGAGGTCTATGAGGACGCCACGGAGGAAGAGATCATTACAAAGATGCTCGACCGCTTCAACGAGATCTACTCGAGGAAGTACATCGAGCGCGCGGAAGAGCTCGACCTTACCATGGACCAGGTGGTCATACTCGCATCCATTATAGAAAAGGAAGCGAAGCCCTTCGACTTCAACAAGGTCTCCGCGGTCTTCTATTCGAGGACGGCGCTCGATATGCCCCTCTACTCCGACGCGACCCTCGGCTATATCTTAAAGACCAACGCGATGGAGTTCTCTCCGGCGGAGCTCGATACCGATTCCCCCTATAACACCTATAAGTACAAGGGACTGCCCGCCGGACCCATTTCGAATCCCGGCGTCGCCGCGATAGAGGCCGCCCTCTATCCCAACGAGCAGTACATAGAGGAAGGCTACCTCTTCTTCTGCCTTATGGATCCCAACACCGGCGCGCTCGTATTCGCCAAGACCGCGGAGGAGCATGCCGCCAACGTTGAAAAGTACAGACCGCTCTGGGGCAATTGAAGCCGGAAGGACGCTCAATATGACCAAGCTCGAGCTGCTCGCTCCCGCGGGCAATACGGAAAGGTTCAAAACCGCGATAAGATACGGCGCGGACGCCGTCTATTTGGGTCTGCCCGCGTTTTCGCTCCGGAACCTTGCGGATAATTTCAGCCTCGAAACCCTGCCGGAAACGGTCGGATACGCGCATGACCGCGGCGTAAAGGTGTTCGTCACGGTCAATTCCTTCGTGCGGGAGGCGGAGCTTGAGCCCCTTCGCGAAACGCTGCGCCTTCTCCCCGGCACCGGGGCGGACGCGCTCATAGTCAACGACCCCGCCGTGATATCGATCTGCCGGAGGGAGATCCCCCAAATGCCGCTCCACCTTTCCACACAGGCGAACACCCTTAATTCGGAAACGGCAAAATTCTGGTTCGATCAGGGAGTAAAAAGGATAGTCCTCGCAAGGGAGCTCACGCTTGACGAGGTCAAGCGCATCCGCGACAATACCCCCGAAGAGCTCGAGCTCGAGGTATTCGTCCACGGCGCAATGTGCGTCAGCTACTCGGGCAGATGCCTCCTGTCGAATTACATCGACGGGCGCGACTCCAACCGCGGCGAGTGCGTGCAGCCCTGCCGCTGGAAGTACGAATTCCGCGAAGCCGGAAAGAACGGCGAATGGTTCGGGCTCGAGGAGGACGCCTCGGGGAGCTATATCCTGAATTCCCGCGATATGTGCCTCGCCCCGTATCTTAAGGAGATCGCGGACGCGGGCGTTTCCTGCATCAAGATAGAGGGCAGGATGAAGTCCATACTCTACGTCGCGACCGCCGTGAACGCCTACCGAATGGCGCTCTCCGGCGCGCCGACCGAAACCGTGATGAAGGAGCTTTTAAGGCTCTCCCACCGTCCGTACACAACGGGCTTCGCCTTCCGCGAGAGCGAAAAATGCAGAGAAAGCAAGTCCGGAGAGACCAAAAGCCTTCCCCTTGGGGGGAAGGTGTCAGCGGAGCTGACGAATGAGGGGTATGATTTTTACGGAATTTCCAAGGGAAATTTCAACGCCGTTTACGGGCAGAACCCCGGGGAGCTCATGGAGTACGAGACCGGCGGCTACACGCAGGAGGCGAAGATCGCCGCTGTCGTGCTCGAATACGACGGGGAAAAGCGCGAAGCCCTCATAGAGCAGCGCAATAACTTCAGGCTCGGCGAAAGCCTCAATATCCTCGCCCCGTCCGACGTAACGCGCTCGTTTACCGTCTCCGCCATCCGCACGGAGGAGGGGGAGAGCCGCGATTCCGCTCCCCATCCCAAGGAAAGGCTTTGGATCGCCTGCCCGGAACCGGTCGCCCCGGGTGATATACTCAGGCAGCTTTAGCCGACTGATGAGGGGCGCCGTCAAAGCAGTTGATCCTTCTCATTAGCTGAAAGGTCAATCATCCCCCAATATGCTATAATCAAGCTGTAAAGGGTCAAAACCCATATAAACATGAAACTAATTTGCAGGAGAAAGAAAGCATGAAACACGCAAAAGCAAAGATGACGATCGTTTCGCTCATCCCGTTCATACTTTTCTTTGCTGCGGGAATAATGGAGGCAATTGTTGCAATAGGGTACAAGATCAATCCCTATCATTGGTTTGAACACCCGCTCACCATTGTTGTGGCGCTGCTGGCTATCGCGGGGATGATCGCATCCGTTGTGTGCTTTGTCTGTGTCAGGATAATGCTCAAAGTGTCGGGTGAATCTGCTCCTTTTGCCGAGGTCATGTCGATAATTGGGCTGTTGTTGCCCGTGGTGATCATCTTGGTACTTGTGATTCGTGAACTAATTATAAATATGAAACAAATTTAACGGAGGAAATAAATCATGAACAAAATGACGGTCAAGGATCTTAACGTAACCGGCAAGCGCGTACTCGTGCGCGTCGACTTCAACGTGCCCCTTAACAAGGAGCTCAGGATCGACGACGAGAGCCGTATTATAGGCGCTCTCCCCACGATCAAATACCTTGTAGAGCGCGGCGCAAAGGTCATCCTCTGCTCGCATCTCGGACGTCCCAAGGGCAAGTTCGTTCCCGAAATGAGCCTTAAGCCCGTGGCGAACAGGCTTCAGGAGCTCCTGCCCGACGTTAACGTGGTTTTCGCGAACGACGTTATCGGCGAAGACGCGAAGGCGAAGGTCGAGGCGCTCAAGGAGGGCGAGATAGTGCTTCTTGAGAATCTGCGCTTCCATGCCGAGGAGGAGAAGAACGATCCCGAATTCGCAAAGAAGCTCGCTTCCTATGCCGATATCTACGTTTCCGACGCGTTCGGCACCGTGCACCGCGCCCATGCTTCCACCGTGGGCGTAGCCGATTATCTGCCCGCCGTATGCGGCTTCCTCATCGAGAAGGAGCTCGGCTTCATGGGCAAGGCGCTCGAGGATCCGGACCGTCCCTTCGTCGCAATACTCGGCGGCAAAAAGGTCGGCGACAAGATCGGCGTCATCACCAACCTGCTGGGTAAATGCGATACGCTGCTCATCGGCGGCGCAATGAGCTATACCTTCTACCGCGCGATGGGGCTTAACGTGGGCAACTCCCTCGTTGACGAAGCCTCCATCGAGCTTGCCAAGTCCCTTATGGACGCCGCCAAGGAGAAGGGCGTGCGCCTGATGCTCCCGATCGACTGCGTCGTCGCTTCCGAATTCTCCGAAGCTGCCGAGATCAAGACCGTGCCCTATGACGCCATGCCCGACGGGTTCGAGGGTCTCGATATCGGCGAAGCCACCGCTAAGCTCTACGGCGATATCATCAAGGAAGCCAAGACCGTCGTCTGGAACGGTCCGATGGGCGTTTTCGAGATGGCTCCCTTCGCGAAGGGCACCGAGGCGGTCGCTCTCGCCTGTGCGGAGTGCCACGGCAAGACCATCATCGGCGGCGGCGATTCCGCTTCCGCGGTCAACAAGTTCGGTCTCGGCAGCAGGATGAGCCATATCTCCACCGGCGGCGGCGCCTCCCTCGAGTTCCTGGAGGGCAAGGTGCTTCCCGGCGTAGCGGCGCTGAATGACAAAACGGCGCGCCGCAAGCTCATCGCCGGAAACTGGAAGATGAACATGACCCCCTCCGAGGCGGTCTCCCTCGTCAAGGAGCTGCTTCCCCTCGTAAAAGAGGCGGAGGCGGAGGTCGTCGTCTGCCCGCCTTACGTCGATATCCCCTTCGTCGCGCCCCTCTTAAAGGGCTCCAACGTCCGCCTTGGCTCCCAGAGCATCCATTGGGCGGAAAAGGGCGCCTTCACCGGCGAGATCAGCGCGAAGATGCTTCTCGAGCTCGGCGTTGAGTACGCCATCATCGGTCACAGCGAGCGCCGTCAGTACTTCGGCGAAACGGATGAGAGCGTAAACGCCCGCATAAAGGCGGCTCTCGGCGCGAATATCACCCCCATCGTCTGCGTCGGCGAAACGCTCGAGCAGCGCGAGGCGGGCGTTACGGACGAGTTCCTTGCAACCCAGGTCAAGGGCGCGTTCGCGGGGATCGACGCGGATGACGCGGCGAAGGTCGTAATAGCTTACGAGCCCATCTGGGCGATCGGCACCGGCAAGACCGCCTCCGATGAGGAAGCCGACCGCACCATCGGCGCGATCCGCAAGGTCTGCGGCGAGCTTTACGGCTGCGCGTTCGCGAAGAACGTACGCATCCTCTACGGCGGCTCCATGAACGCCAAGAACGCTCACGGCTTAAAGTCCATGGAGAATATCGACGGCGGCCTCATCGGCGGCGCGAGCTTAAAGCCCGTTGATTTCAGCCACGTCGTACTGGACTGAGGAATAAAAAACAAGCTTCGGGCGTCCGGCTGCGGGCGTCCGAAGCTGAAATGCGGCTTGATCGGAGGATGTGACTCGTGAAAAAATTCATGCCTTTACTTGTGAGCGTATCGCTCATCTGCGCCATGCTCATTACCCTTGCCGGATGCACCAAGAATAATTTGATGTCAGAAGATATCGAGCCGAAGATCGAGCAGATGCTCGATTACATTTCTGCGGGTGATGAGGAAGGGGCATACTCCATGATGTATCCCGGGGAAGTGCCCGAAGAGGCTTTTCTTGATAATTTCGAAATCATCAGGAATTCCTTCCCCGTTCCCGAGGAGCATACCTTGTCGAGGAATACCTTTCGCTCCGTAACAGGCCTTGGCACCGAGGTCGTAAAGGAGTTTATCGGTGAGTATTATATCGCAGCCGCCGATCAGCGATTAAGGCTGACTGTTGAATGGAAGGAAACAAAAACCGAAAAGGGTTTTGTTTCTTTCAACATAATTAAAGAAATGGATCTCGCCTTTACCGGCGAAGATCGATAACATTAAAGGAAACACAATGAAAAAACTAACCGCACTTATAATACTCGACGGCTTCGGCTACCGTGAAGAGGCGGAGGATAACGCCGTCCGCATCGACGGTATAAAGAATATCCGCGCGCTCAAAAAGAAATATCCGCATACCCTTATCGGCGCATCGGGGCTCGACGTCGGTCTTCCCGACGGGCAGATGGGCAATTCCGAGGTCGGTCATATGAACCTCGGCGCGGGCAGGGTAGTATTCCAGGATTACCCCCGCATAGACAAAGCCATAAAGGACGGCGATTTCTTTGAAAATCCCGCCTTCAAAAAGGCTATGGAGAACTGCCTCGAGCATGATTCCGCCCTGCATCTTCTGGGCCTCTGCTCCGACGGCGGCATCCATTCCCGCCTCGGGCATATGTACGCGCTTCTTGAAATGGCAAAGCGCATAGGGCTTAAAAAGGTCTATATCCACTGCTTCATGGACGGGCGCGACACGCCCCCCACGAGCGGGCTCGATTACATAAAGGAGGTCGCCGCCAAATGCCGCGAGATCGGCGTGGGTGAGATCGCCACGGTCCAGGGACGCTTCTGGGGCATGGACCGCGACAAGCGTTACGAGCGCGTAAAGCTCGGCTTCGACGCTATCGTCAACGGAGAGGGCGTTTACGAGCCCGATCCCGTTACCGCCATGGAGCATTCCTATGCCAACGGCAAAACGGATGAATTCGTCGTCCCCGCCGTCATCGTAAAGGACGGCGCGCCCGTCGCCGCGGTCAATGAGAACGACAGCGTCATTTTCTTCAATTTCCGCACCGACCGCCCGACCGAGATGACCGAGGCGTTCATTTTCGAGGACTATAATTACTTCGAGCGCAAACGCGGCTATATCAGGACGTACTACGTCTGCATGACGCTCTACCGCGACGATTTCGCCGAGAAGGCGGATATCGCCTTCCGCCCGCTGCACTATGAGAACCTGCTCGGCGAATACGTCTCCCGCATGGGCAAAACGCAGCTCCGCCTGGCGGAGAGCGAAAAGAAGCGCCACGTCACGTTCTTCTTCAACGGCGGCACGGACGAGGTCTCGGAGGGCGAACAGCACGTGCTGATCCCATCGCCCAAGGTGGAGACCTACGACCTCGCGCCCGAAATGCGCGCCTACGATATAACCGAGATCGCGCTGAAGGCGGTGCGTGAGCACAGGTTCGATCTTCTCGTAATGAACTTCGCCAATCCCGATATGGTCGGGCATACGGCGGTAAAACCCGCCGTCATCGCCGCGGTGCACGCCGTGGACGAGTGCGTCGGCAGGCTCGTTGCCGAGATCGTCAGGGAGGGCGGCTCCTGCATCGTCACCGCCGATCACGGCAACTGCGAGACGATGGTCGAGAACGGCAAGCCCATGACCGCGCATACAACAAACCCCGTCCCCGTGATCTACGTCGCTTCCGACGCGGATGAAGTCACCCTCAAAAAGGGCGGCAAGCTCGGCAATATCGCCCCCACGCTGCTCGAAATGATGGGGCTCCCCAAGCCGAAGGAGATGACGGAGGACAGCCTGATCGTCCGCAAGTAAAAATATACCGTCCAAAGCGGCCCAAAAAAGCAAATAATGCTTGCAAAATGCGGCACACGGTGGTATAATGTCCGTCGCAGTTGATATTTTGAAAGGAAATAACTATGGATATCTTAGAAATCGTCATCACTTTTCTGCTGCTCATCGCGGCTGTTCTTCTCGTGATCGTGGTCCTTCTTCAGGATTCCAAGAATTCGGGTCTCGGCAGCGCGTTCGGCTCCGAAAGCACCGCTCTCACCACCCGCGGTAAAAAGGCAAGCCGTGAAAAGCAGCTCCAGAAGCTGACTGTTATACTCGCCATCATCGTTGCGGTGCTTGCGATCATCATGCTGCTCATCCCCGCGTTCACCAAGTGGTTCACCCCCAAGACCACCAACGCGATGCTTGACGCGCTTCGCTATTACTTATAATTCGGTAAAGCATAGTATTTCAATGCACAGCGCTCGCAATAAGACTCCGGGCGCTGTGTTTTTTTCCAAATGAAGGAGGCGCTTTTCATGCCGATAAAAAAAGGGATACGCTCCGTCGCCGAAAACCGCAAGGCGAGGCATGATTATTTATGATCCTTCCGCGTTTATCCGCTGCGAGCTGAAGCGAGCCGCGCGGGTCAGCGCGTCCGCGCCGCGACAGGCGCGGAACCTCGATCGAACAAGCAAGGAGTACCGCTCCTGCGAGACAGTTCAAAGATACTTCCGAATACCTGATCCGGAGTGTAAACGGGAAATGGATAAGCACACTTACCGTGTTTTCAAAGGAGGCAATTAATATGCCGATAAAAAAGGGGATACGCTCCGTCGCCGAAAACCGCAAGGCGAGGCACGATTATTTTATTGAAGATACGTATGAAGCCGGGCTTGCTCTCGTCGGAACGGAGGTCAAATCCATCCGCGCGGGCAAGGTCAATATTAAGGACGCCTACGTAAAGGTCAAAAACGGCGAGGCGATCGTCGTCGGCATGCACGTTTCGCCCTATGAGCAGGGCAATATCTTCAACCGCGACCCGTTCAGGGAAAGGAAGCTCCTCCTCCATAAGCGGGAGATAATGAAGCTCAAAGCCCTTTCCGAGGCGGACGGGTACAGCCTCATCCCGCTTAGCCTTTATCTTAAAGACGGGCTCGTCAAGATGCAGCTCGCCGTCGCCAAGGGCAAAAAGCTCTACGATAAAAGGCACGACCTCGCGGAGAAGGACGCCAAAAGGCAGATCGAACAGCGCCGCAAGGAAGACCGTTACAGGGATTGAAAACGAAAAAGGCTTCTCCAACAAGGAGAAGCCTGCTTTTGCCTTATTTCCCGCAGAAATGCGCTATCGCCTTCGATACGAACTCCGCCGTGCCCTCGCCGCCCGCGGCGTCGATGTTTTCCTTAAAGCGCGGGTCCGAAACGTACATCTGCCCGAGCCCGAAGAGTATCTCGTCCGTGCAGGTATAATAGTTTTCGCTTATGTAAGCCTTCAGCTTCGCGGCGCACCCGCGCGCCTCCGGCCCGTCCTCGGGCAGTTTTTTAAGCTTTCCGAACTCCGCAAAAAGCTCCGTCAGCCCCTCCGCCGCAGCCGCGCCGGGCTTTTTCTTTTCAAATTCCCCGTAAGCGGCGGTGCCGCCCCAGCGCTTTTTCGCCTCCTCGGCGTACTGTTTTTCCTTCGATCCGTCAAACGCGGTAAAATCCATAATGTCTCCTTTCGCCAAAAGGCTGTCGGTAAGGTCTATAAGTCCGTCCAGGCGCTCCCGCCTGAGCTTGAGAAGCGCAAGCTGATCCTTAAGCGCCGCGCTTCTGTCATAGCCCGGCGCGTCGAGTATGCGGGCGATCTCCTTGAGGGGGAACCCGAGCTCGCGAAACAGCAGTATTGATTGAAGCCTCGAAAGCGCCGCCCCGTCATATAGCCGATAGCCCGCCTCCGTAACGCGCGGGGGCTTCAAAAGCCCGATCGCGTCGTAATGATGAAGCGCGCGCACGCTCACGCCTGTAAGCGCGCTCACTTCATGCACCGTCATCACAGTCGATCACCTTCCCTTCGCAGGTATTATAAACTATAACGCAGCGTCAGAGTCAAGAGGTTTTTACAAAAAAGGTTGATTTTATTTCAAGTTGGTGTATAATAAGCAGTACTCCGCCAAGACGGAGGTTTATCAAGGGGGCGTAAATGGTTTCGACGGGGACCGTGGATGCCGGATAAGCGAGCCGAAGCCCCGTGCTTCGTTAAAAACGGGAAACTCTATAAATATAACTGACAATAACAGCTATATGCCCGTCGCTGCCTAACGGCGCGACTGTCCGCCTTAAGCTTCCCACGGCGTAAGATACGGGCATCATCAATGTGGGGAACCAACCCGGGCGTGCCTCGTCCCGGGCGGGATCAAGGGGCTGCCGGATCCGTAAGCCCGCCGATGGGCGTGCGGTGAAGAAAGACTCAATGCGTCGGCTATGCTCGTAGAAAGTTTTGCAGACAGATCTTCGGACAGGAGTTCGACTCTCCTCGCCTCCACCACGAACCGGGAGGGATACCAACGGGTATCCCTCCCGGTTCGTAATAGAAGCCGTTGTCGAGCTCCTCGAGAATTTGCGGAGCAAATTCTTTAAGCGCTGCGCCGAGGAAAAGAACGATAAGAAAAGAGAAATGCGCAGCGCAGGAGTTCCGACTCTCCTCGCCTCCACCATCAAAGAAACCTCTTTTGTCTACCAAGGCAAAAGAGGTTTCTTACTGCATTTCGGACAAAAAACGACCGGATAAAATAGTAACAAGCAAAATCAGGCTTCGGAATAGACGAACGGTTGCATCACAGCTTTTTTGCGTTTGACGCTGCCTATGGAGTTTGGTATAATGAATTCGGTAAATCCGGATTTGAGGAGGCTTAAAATGACAGGCAGATATGAACTGGAAAACAAAGGGATAAGACTTGAAAAGGTGAATGACAATAACTTCGTTGATCTGATGGAGCTTGAAGTTGCTGAATCGCAGAAAGACTACGTTGCTTCGAACACGGTGAGTATGGCTCAGGCTTATGCCGTAAATGCAAGCGGCAGATTTGTTCAGTGTTTCGGTATCTACGATGGAGACACAGCGGTCG
>DGHD01000002.1 GCA_002392505.1 Christensenella sp. UBA3857
TCGAGCATTTTCAACGCAGCAGGGCACAAAAAGATACCTATTGAGGCTGTATGTCGTTAAGTGAATGCGCCCAAGGGAGGCCTCTTTTTGTTAAGCGTTCTAATTGATCCCCATCGACATGCGAAGTATCACGAGCGCGTCCGCGGCGGAGATATCGCCGTCGTTATCCATATCGCCGATCTCTATCTGAAGCGGGGTAAGGGCGATCATCTCCATCGAATAGCGCAGGGCGAGCAGCGCGTCGGTCGCCTCCACAACGCCGTTCATATCGACGTCGCCGGGGAGGTAAGAGGGATCCCCGCCGTTCAGGGTGACGCCGAAGTACTTAAGACCGCTCGCGGCGCCGGAGGGGGGAACGTACACGCCGCCCACGGGCTTAACGCAGATCGCGCCGCCGCCCGCAATGGAGCAGGTGTTGCCGGTGAACACGACGGGCGTAAGCAGGCTGTACGGGTTCTGCACGTTGTAATACTGCGAGGGATCGTAGCCGGGCTGCGTCACAAAGCCGTAAATGCCGCCGAGCACGTTCGGCGCGGTGTTGGCGGTAAGCGCCACGCGGAAATTGCCGACGAACTCGGAAGCGGACTGTCCCGTCACGCTCTGGAACGCGGAGGGGAAGCTCGAGCCGGAGGCGATCTTGGTCAAAAGCTGACGGAAGGTCGTGTTCCCGTACTGCGTGTAAATGTACTGTGCAAACAGCGAGACCTGCGCGTACAGCGCAAGCAGGTCGTTCATCGCAAGGGAGTTCGACCAGTTATACATGGAGTAGCCCTTATGCAGGTTCCAGGAGGAAACGTAGGGATGCTCGGCAGGCGGATCGAGCCAATCGTCGTTTTCGGAATAGAAGTAATTGATCCAGGACTGTATCCTCGCTACTACGCTGGAGCCGGGATAGCAGATCTCCTCCGCCGCTGCGCTCATGCACTCGTTGATCCATGTGTCGGAGCCGCCGGTGACGGAATAGTTGATCAGATGCTGATATTCGTGCACCATCGTGTTGAAGGTGTCGGTAACGTCGTTATACACCGTGCCGGAGGACGAAACGTAATGCACGCCGGGATAAGTGTCGATATTGAGTATCGGCACGTTGTTGGTGTACAGATCGTACGCATAGAAGAAGCCTGCGACGTATCCCTCGCCGGGCTGCCAGCCGTCGTCTATGTTGTAATAGAGCATATGCAGCCTGCCGTCGCCCTGGGAGCCGTTGGTGTGGTTCCCGAAGGAGGTCTGCATAAGGTCGAACTTGGAGTCGAATTCGTCCGCGCAGATCTGAGCGAACGAGGGATCGATCGAATCGAGCGGATACACGTTCGCGTTGGTGGAGGTCGGCGTCCAGATATAGCAGTGAGCGCCCTTCGCGAGCACCTTGAACTGGAAGGTGCTGGACGAAAGGGGGCTGTACGCGCTGTAAACGGTGAAGTTGCGCGTATCGCCCACGTTGTAGGAGACCTTCTCCGGCGCGGTCTCCGTCTTGGGGAGCTGCTGCGCCCTGAATTCCTCGTCAAGGCGGCTGTCAACGTCTATGACGTAGGGCCTGTCGGTGACCTCGCCCGCCTTGGGCGCGGCAGCGCTGCCGACCTGGGTGGAGATCCGGCCCGACATATTGCCCGTGGAGAGCGTGCTCGACGCGGAGGTGTTGGGGTTGTAGATGACGACGTAATCGCCCTCGTAACCGCCCTCGGGATCGGAGTCGATCACGACGTTGCCGTTGTTGACGGCGCGTTCAGGAGTGGTCCCGGCCGCCCATATGGGCGTTACCATGAGCAGCATAGCTGCTGAGAGAAGGAAGCAAAGGATCTTTTTCATAATCGGAGTCGCCCTGCTGACAGGGCTTCCTTTCCCGGCGGTCTGCCGTTATTTGTTAATGATCCATTATATCATATTACGCGCAGCCTGTGGGGGATATGCCCGCTAAAAGATAAAATATATTATACCGGGCGTTGGCGCTTGTTGCCGTATGGTGCAAAATATCGGGGATTTCTACATTATTATATAAATACACTTGCATTTTGGGGGCTGACGTGTTATAATAATAAACGTAAATTGGGGTAATCTCGGAGGAAAAGGATTTGCACATCCGCAAGCTTGTTTTGAACGGGTTCAGGAGCTATTCGCACGCCGAATTCATGCCCGAGCCCGGGCTCAATCTCCTTTACGGGGCGAACGCCGCGGGCAAGACCAACGTGCTCGAGGCAGTGTTCCTCTGCGCCCTCGGGCGGAGCCACAGGACGAGCCGCGACGTTGAGCTGATCGGTCACGGGCTTGCCGGCGCGTACGTCGGCATGGAGCTTGAAACGAAGAGCGGCGTCCGACTTATCGAGATAAAGCTTCGCACCGGGGACGACGTGAACAGGAACCCCAAGGACAAGAAGCAGGTGTTCATCGACCGTCAGCGGGCGGACAAGGCGGGCGATCTCATGGGCGTTCTGAACGTCGTCATGTTCTCGCCGGAGGATCTTGCGCTCGTCAAGGCGTCGCCGGAGGTCCGCCGCCGCTTCATGGATATGGAGCTTTGCCAGCTCTACCCCGCCTATTACAGAAAAGCGGCGATGTACAACGCCGCCCTTCGGCAGAGGAACGCCCTTATCAAGGAGGCGTTCAACGACCCCATCGATCCCGAGGTGCTCGATATGTGGAACGCGCAGCTCGCGCGGACGGGCGCGGAGGTCATGCGGAGCCGCCTGAGCTTCATGGACGAGATATCGACCATCGCTTCCGATATGCACCGGCGCCTGACCGGCGGCAAGGAACAGCTCTTCACCTATTACGAGCCGAACGTCCCCTTTGAAGCGGAGGATGCGGAATACGCGATCTACGACGCGCTCGAAGCCTCGCGGGAGGATGATATCCGCCGCGGCTTTACGACGCGCGGTCCGCACAGGGACGATATCGGTATTAAGCTCGGCGATACGGACGTCAAGGTCTACGGCTCGCAGGGGCAGCAGCGCACGGCGGCGCTCTCGCTGAAGCTTTCGGAGCTTGCTCTTATGCGCGGCGTGGTCGGCGAAAGCCCCGTGCTGCTGCTCGACGACGTGCTTTCGGAGCTGGACGACGACCGCCAGAAGGCGCTTATGAGCTCCGCTTTCGACTGCCAATGCCTTTTGACCGCCACGGGCACGGAAAGCGCCGCGGCGAAGAAGGCGGCAGCCCTGTTCGAGGTAAGGAACGGGGATATCAAAAAGGTTATTCAATAAATCATCAATAAATCGGAGAACAGGAAAAGAACATGGAACAGAACAACAACTACAATGCGGATCAGATACAGGTCCTCGAAGGGCTTGAGGCGGTGCGCAGAAGACCCGGTATGTACATCGGCTCGACGGATTCAAGGGGTCTTCACCATCTCGTTTACGAGATAGTGGACAACGCCATCGACGAGGCCATGGCGGGCTACTGCACGCACGTTTACGTTACGATCCATCCGGATAATTCCGTTACGGTCGTCGACAACGGGCGCGGCATCCCCGTCGGCATACAGCAGCAGACGGGCAAATCGGCGCTCGAGGTCGCGCTTACTATGCTGCACGCGGGCGGCAAATTCGGCGGCAGCGGCTACAAGGTATCGGGCGGTCTTCACGGCGTCGGTCTTTCCGTCGTCAACGCGCTCTCGTACCTGCTCGTCGCGGAAGTCCGGCTCGGCGGCAAGATCTACCGCCAGATATGCGAGCGCGGCATTAAAAAGACCGAGGTCGAGGTCGTCGGCGACTGCGATCCCGAGGAGCACGGCACAACGATCACGTTCCATCCCGACCCCGATATTTTCGACGAGGTGGATTATCAGTACGATATCCTTATAAAGAGGCTGCGTGAGCTCGCGTTCCTGAACGCCGGCGTAACGATCGTCGTTACCGACGAAAGACCGGAGGAAAAGCTCGAGAACACCTTCTACTACATGGGCGGCATAAGGGAGTTCGTTTCGTTCCTCAACAAGAACAAGACCGTCCTCCATGCGGAGCCCATCTATTTCACCGCCGCCCAGAACGATTCCCCGCTCGAAACGGCGAGCGTGGAAGTCGCCATGCAGTATAACGACGATTATACCGAGAACATCTACACCTACGCGAACAACATCTGCACGACGGAGGGCGGCAGCCATCTCGTCGGCTTCAAAACAGCGCTCACACGCGTCATAAACGATTACGCGAGGAAGAACAAGATACTGAAGGACAACGACGCGAACCTCACCGGCGACGACGTAAGGGAGGGTCTTACGGCGATAATCTCCGTCAAGCTCGTCGAGCCGCAGTTCGAGGGGCAGACCAAGACCAAGCTCGGCAACGCCTACATTAAGGGCATGGTCGATTCCGCCGTTTCGGAGGGGCTCTCCGTCTATATGGAGGAGCATCCCTCGGAGTCGAAGCTCATTATCGACAAATGCCTCCAGGCCTCCCGCGCGCGTGAGGCGGCGCGTAAGGCGCGCGACCTTTCAAGGCGCAAGACGGCGCTCGATTCGACGGCGCTTCCCGGCAAGCTGTCCGACTGCTCCGATAAGGACCCCTCAAAGTGCGAGCTCTTCATCGTAGAGGGCGATTCCGCGGGCGGCTCCGCAAAGGAGGGGCGCGACAGGCATTTCCAGGCGATACTGCCCCTTCGCGGCAAGATACTTAACGTCGAAAAGACAAGGCTCGACAAGATGCTCGGCAACGCCGAGATACGCTGTATGATCACCGCGTTCGGCGCGGGCATCGATTCCGAGTTCGACGAGACAAAGCTCCGCTACCACAAGATAATCTGCATGACCGATGCGGACGTCGACGGCAGCCATATCAGGACGCTGCTGTTGACCTTCTTCTTCCGCCATATGCGCCCCATGATAGAAAAGGGCTACGTCTACATCGCGCAGCCGCCGCTCTATCTTATAAAGAAGGGCAATATGGAAAAATACGTTTATTCCGACGAGGAGCTCAACCGCACGCTTGACGAGATCGGGCGCGACCGCATAACGGTGCAGCGTTACAAAGGTCTCGGCGAGATGAACCCCGAGCAGCTCTGGGACACCACCATGGATCCCGAAAAGCGCATCATGCTGCAGGTCACGATGGACGACGCGATGGCGGCGGACCAGATATTCACCGTGCTTATGGGCGATCAGGTAGAGCCCAGGCGCGAATTCATAGAGATCAACTCGAAGCTCGTAGCGGATCTGGACATCTAAGGAGTCAGAAATGGACGAAAAACGCAAAAATTTGGAAATGCTCGGCACGAACGAGCTCCCCACCGATATCGAGGGCGGAAGGGTGCTTCCGATAAACCTCGTCGGCGAGATGAAGAGGAGCTTCATCTCGTACGCTATGGCGGTCATAATCAGCCGCGCCCTGCCCGACGTAAGGGACGGCTTGAAGCCCGTTCACAGGCGCATACTGTACGCTATGGACGAACTCGGCATGCAGCCGGATAAGCCGTTCAGGAAATGCGCCCGTCTCGTCGGCGACGTGCTCGGCAAATACCATCCGCACGGCGATACCGCGGTCTACGACGCAACGGTAAGGCTCGCGCAGCCCTTCTCCACAAGGTACCCCCTCGTGGAGGGGCACGGCAATTTCGGCTCCATCGACGGAGACCCCGCCGCCGCCATGCGTTATACCGAGTGCAGGATGGCAAGGCTCACGACCGAGATGATGTCCGATATCGAAAAGAACACGGTCGACTTCTATCCCAACTTCGATGAAACGCTTATGCAGCCGAGCGTGCTGCCCGCAAGGTTCCCCAACCTTCTGGTAAACGGCTCCAACGGCATAGCCGTCGGCATGGCGACGAACATCCCCCCGCACAACCTGGGCGAAACGATCGACGCCGTCGTCGCCATGATCGATAACCCCGATATCTCGATCGACGAGCTGATGAATTTCATACCCGGTCCCGATTTCCCCACGGGCGGCGTCATAATGGGCGACGCGGGCATTCGCCATGCGTATTTCACCGGCCGCGGCAGGCTGATCGTCCGCGCGCGCACCGAGATAGAGCCCATGAAGAACGACCGCAGCCGCATAGTCGTTACCGAGATACCGTATATGGTCAATAAGGCGAGGCTCGTCGAGAAGATCGCCGAGCTCGTGCATGAAAAGAAGATCGACGGCATCTCCGATCTGAGGGACGAAAGCTCCCGCGCGGGCATGAGGATAGTCATAGAGCTCAAGAAGGACGTCAACGCGAACGTGATCCTCAACAGGCTCTACAAGCACACCCAGATGCAGGACACCTTCGGCGTTATTATGCTCGCCCTTGTCGACGGCGAACCGAAGGTACTGAACCTAAGGGAAATGCTCTATTACTATCTCGAGCATCAGAAGACGGTCGTCACCAGAAGGACGAAGTACGATCTCGAAAAGGCGGAGGAACGCCTCCATATCATCGAGGGTCTGTTGAAGGCGCTCGACAATATCGACGAGGTGATTGCCACGATCAAGGCGTCTCCTAACGTGGGCGAGGCGAGAACGAATTTGATGGAGCGCTTCGGCTTCTCCGAAAAGCAGGCGCAGGCGATACTCGATATGCGCCTCCAGCGCCTCACCGGTCTTGAGCGGGAGAAGCTCCAGAACGAGGAAAAGGAGCTTGCCGCAAAGGTGGAGTATTACAAGCAAATACTCGCGGACGAAAAGCTGCTGCTCTCGATCATCAAGAACGAGATACTCGATATAAAGGCGCGCTATGCCGACGCAAGGCGTACCGAGATCACCCAGGTGATCGAGGATATCGACATGGACGACGTCATCCAGGAGGAGGATATGGCGGTCACGCTGACGCGCCTCGGCTATATCAAGCGCATAAACGAGGATACCTACCGCACCCAGCATAAGGGCGGCGTGGGCGTCTCCGGTCTCACCACCAGGGAGGAGGATTTCGTTAAAGATATCTTCGTCACCTCCACCCATTCGCACATATTGTTCTTCACCAACACCGGCCGCGCGTTCCGCATAAAGTGCTACGTGATACCGGAGGCGGGGCGCACCGCGAAGGGCACCGCGATAGTGAACCTCCTGCAGCTCAAAAACGGCGAGAAAGTCGCCGCCGCCTTCCCCGTCAACGAATACACCAACGGCGGCAAATACCTCGTTATGGCTACGAAGCAGGGCGTTATAAAGAAGACCGCCATCAAGGATTTCGACAATATGCATAAGGGCGGCATAATCGCCCTCGGCTTAAGGGAGGACGACGAGCTCATCGGCGTGCAGCTCACCAGCGGCGAGGACGATATCATGATCGGCACCGCGAGCGGCATGAGCATCCGCTTCCACGAGGACGACGTAAGACCCATGGGCAGAACGGCGACCGGCGTCCGCGCGATAAAGCTCGACGAAGGGGACGAGGTCATCGATATGACCAAGGTCGAAAAGGGCTGCTATGTACTTGCCATCACGGAGCGCGGACTCGGCAAGCGCACGGAGGAGGCGGAGTACGGCACCCAGTCGAGGGGCGGCAAGGGCGTCAAGACCCTTAAGCTCACCGAAAAGACGGGCAAGCTCGTGTGCCTCAGGATGTGCACCGACGAGGAGGATATTATGCTCGTCCGCGACGACGGCGTCATCATCCGCGTGCCCGCAAAGGATATCAGCGTCATTTCAAGGAACACGCAGGGCGTCCGCCTGATGCGCGTCGACGACGAGCACCGCGTGGTAAGTATCGCCCGCGCTCCCCATAACGAGGAGGAAGCCTTTGAAAAGGCGGCGCAGGAGCATGATCTGGAGGCGGCGAACCGCCCGGCGGAGCCCGCGGCGCCCGATGCTGCCGAACCGGATGAAGCGCCGGAGGACCTCGATTTCACCGAGGTCGAACCCGAAGAAGAATAACCCCGATCCGTCGCCTCTCCTTTGATAAAGGGGAGGCGGCGTTTCTGACGAAACGGAAATGGAATTCAAATTCGATCCCGAACTGAATACATTAGCCCGGCTCGTACGCGAAAGAGGCTGCGAGCTCTTTGTCGTGGGCGGGCACGTGCGGAACACCCTTTTGGGGTTCAGGATATCCGATACCGATATCACGAGCGCATTGACGCCTGACGAGATGACCGGGCTCTGTGAGAAGGCGGGCTTCAAGGTCGTGCCCAAGGGCGCCGATTTCGGCATGGTGGAGATCCATATCGGCGATAAAAGCTACGAGCATACCACCTTCCGCGCCGATTCCTACGGCGAGGGCGGGAGCCACAGACCGCAGTCCGTCGCGTTCTCCAAAACCCCGGAGGAGGACGCCTTCCGCCGCGATTTCACAGTAAACGCGCTTTACGCTTCGGTGCTCACGGGCGAGCTGATCGACCCGACGGGCGGACTTGGCGACATCGAAAAGAGGCTGATCCGCACCACCACGCCCGATCCGGAAACCATACTCAAGGACGACGGGCTGAGGATCATGCGCCTCTGCCGGTTTGCGGCGGAGCTCGGCTTCGATATCGAGGAAAAGACTTTTGCCGCCGCCAAAAAATGCGCGCCGCTCCTTGCGGATATCTCGGCGGAGCGCGTGCGGGACGAGCTTAAAAAGATACTCATGGCCGACGCGAAATATGGGCTCCCCGCGCAGGAGAGCGTGCTTCGCGGGCTTGAGCTGATGGACGAGGTCGGCGCGCTCGACGTGATACTGCCCGAGCTCGCAAGATGCCGCGGCGTCGGGCAGAGCCCGAAATATCATAAATACCCCGTGCTCGAGCACATCTTTCAAACCGTTTCAATGTCGGAGCCGGAGCTTACGCTTCGCCTCGCGTGCCTGCTTCACGACGCGGGCAAGCCCGCCGCGCTTGAAAAAAACGGCAATATGCATGGGCACGACGTGATAAGCGAGGATATCTCGCGGGAGGTGTTTCGCCGTCTGCGCTTCGACAACGATACGGCGGAGGAAGCGGCGTGGCTCGTCCGCAGGCATATGTTCGACCTGGACGGCAGGGCGAAGGAGCCCACGCTTAAAAAGCGCTTCGCCGAATGGGGAGAAGCCCGCGTGAACGCCCTTGCCGCGATAAGGGAGGCGGATTTCAGAGGCTCCGTCGGGGAGCGCATAACTGTTAAAACCGCCGAACGCTGGCGGCGCGTGCTCGGCGAAATGAAGGCAAAACGCACCCCGTTTTCGGAAAATGAGCTCAACTGCACCGGGCGCGACATAATGGAGTGGCTTTCGCTCCCGCCGTCGCCGAGGATTGGCGAGATAAAGCGCGCGCTGTTCATGCACTGCGCCGTCCGCCCGCAGGACAACACATACGAAAAGCTCAGGGAAACATCCCGGGATATGAAATAAAAAAGAGCCCTCGAAAGGGAGCATTCATTTAAGGGAAAGCAGGTTTCAGCCTGAAAAAGCCAACGTATAAAAAAGATCCGGGGATAGCTCATATCCCCGGATATTTCTTTTGTATTTCGGCTGAAAACCGTGTGGCTGTATTTCGTTAAGTGAATGCACCCTTCACTGGGCTGTTTTCTTATTCCCGGATCAGTTGATCCCCATCGACATCCTGAGAATGAGCAGGGCGTCTGCCGCAGTGATTTCGCCGTCGCCGTCGACGTCGGCCTGTTCGATCTGCTCGGGCGTAAGCTCCTGCATGCCCATTGATGCGCGCAGCGCGATGAGCGCGTCAGCCGCGGTGACTTCACCGTCGCCGTCAACGTCGCCGCCGGCGCCGCCGCCCTCATAGATGGTGTAAACGTTAAGGTTCTCCGTTATGCAGCTCAGATCATGATCCCAACCGACGAATACATAGCCGGGATGAACAGGGGGCGTGGGCGGTTCAACGGGACTTCCGTAAGGAACGGTTTTCGTCTTGATAAGCGTACCGTCAATGCTGTCGTAGAATTTGACGAAGAAGTTCCTGGGGATGTAGTTCGCGGTAATGGTGGTGGGTCCGGAGATATAAGGCGGAGTGGAAGGATTCCAGCCGGAGAAGGAATAGCCCTCTACCTGCGGTACCTCCGAAGAACTGGGATACGTGGGCTGGTAGCCGGCATGGACGCTCTGGGTCAGGAAGACCTCGCCCGTAACGCCGCAGACGAAGTCGACGTCATAATAGGTATCCGAATAGTACCCGAGCCACTGCTCGACCTTTGACTTAAGACTGTTATAGTTGGTCGAGCCGGCAATGATGTCGATGACAATGCCCTCGCTGTTGACGATGATCGTCTGCGGAAGGAAATTGTAATAGGAGAAAGCCTGGGTGAAAACGGATTCGAGTTTGACGTTGATATAGGTGTAACCCATGCTCTGGAGATAGTTGTAATCCTGAGCATATGTGGCGCCGATCCACGTTGTGCAGACGCCGACGACAAGCACGCCGCGATCCTGATATTCCTCATGTATCTGCTGGAACGCAGGCATTTCGCTGGTGCACGGACCGCACATAGCGTCCCATGCGTTGATGACTATGACGGTATTCGCCGCAAAATCCGCCGCGGTGAGGAAATCGGTGGTGGAAGCCTGACCGCCGGCAGTGATATAAGGGGCGTTTACGTCTGAAATATCCATACCGACAGGCAGCGCCCTTGTTTCACCGGCAGCCGGGACTTCCGTCTCCCGTGCGTAAACAGGTACGATAACTGCAAGCATCAAAGCGACAAGAGCCAAAGCTAAAACGCGTTTCATAATAAATCCTCCTTGGAAAGAATCGTCCCTTGCGGACAATATACATTATACCATTCCAACGTGCGGTCCGCAATATCGTTAAGGCTATTTTTACATTATTTTTATGGATTGTTTTGCCATAATCGGAGTTTTATGCTATAATCGTTAAAAATCATGCATGCGGCCGCGCGCCGCGCACAGGTAGAACTATGTTCGATACTCTTCTTCACTCCCTTGCCGCAGTTGCGATAGTCATGGCGATAGTCGCCATAGGCTGGCTTTTCGCGCACAAGGGCTACATAAAGCGGGAGCATAAGGGCCTGATGACCAAGCTCATAATCAACGCCGGCATGCCCGCGCTCGTTATGAGCAATATTCTCGGCTCGCTCAAGCTCGAGAACATGGGCAACCCGCTCGTCCTGATCGGCATACCCGTGCTCTCCATGGCGACGACGCTCCTCATCGGCATAATCCTTGCGCTGATAATAAAGCCCTCGCCCGTAAGGCGCGGCGGGTTCATCGTCATGTGCGCGTTCTCGAACTCGATATTCGTCGGGCTCCCCATGAACCGCGGGCTATTCGGCGATCAGGCGATACCGTACGTGATGCTCTTTTACATGGTTAACACCACGTTTTTCTGGACGGTCGGCAATTATCTTATCAATAAGAGCGGCGAAGCGGGACGCGGCGAAAAAACGAAGTTCGATCTCAAAACGGGCTTGAAGAAGCTCCTCTCGCCGCCCCTCATTGCGCTCGCGATAGCGATACCGCTCCTTGTGATAAAATACAAGCTCAAGCAGAGCCCCTCGTTCCTCGAGGCGTTCTATTCTTGGGGACCTCATTCCACGGTGCTTCTCGTAAAGGATTCGGTCCTGAAGATGTGCGAGTACGTCGGCAATATCGTGACGCCGCTCGCGCTGCTCTATATCGGTTCCGCGCTGCATGAATACGGCTTCAAGTCATTGAAGCCCGATAAGGACATGATCGCCGCGATCGCGGTGCGTTTTATACTCGCTCCGGCGACGATGCTGATGCTGTGCAAGCTCCTGAATGTCGGCGGGATCGGCTCCGGCGTGTTCGTAGTGGAGGCGGCTATGCCCGTAATGACGCAGGCGGTCGTGCTTGCCGCGTCCTGCGACGCGGACGAAAGCTTCGTCGCCGCGGGTATGTGCCTGACGACGCTCGGCTGCTTCGTGCTCGTGCCGCTCCTCATGCTGATAATGCGGCTCATCGGGCTTGCCGCGTGAAAGGAAAGACCATGGATCTTCTCAAAAAAACGGCTGTTTTGCTCCTTGCGGCGGCATTGACCGCGGCGGCGTTTTCGGGCTGCCGCAAAAACGGGGAGCCGGACGCGTCCCCCGCTCCCGAGGAGACTACCGCGCCGGAGGTCGACTATACCGTCAGGCACGTCATACGCTACTGGCCGGAGGACGCCGATTACGAGACCTGTGATTACGCGCTCGTTGCCGAAATGCCCCAGTTCCCGCTTACAGAGACTTACGGCTATGCCATGAACAAGGCGGTGGAAGGGTATTTCGACTCGCTCGCCGAAAGGATCGAGACCGAATACATCCCCGCATCGGCGGTAAAGCCGCCGCATACCGACGTTACCTGCCGCGTTTCGCACGCGGACGGCATAACGAACGTGGTGTTTTCCGAAACGCACGCGTATCCCGAGCAGCCGTATCACGAGACCCGGGTAATAATGCTTAATGAACGCGGCGAGGAGGTCAACCTCTGCGACCGCTTCCTTGATTACCACGCCGATGAGGACGTTTCCCGAGCGATCGAAAAGCTGATCGCCGGCGATAACCGGTTCTATCAGAAGACCGCGGAGGAGATCGCCCGGCTTATCGATATCCGGCATGGCGCCGAGGCGACCGGGAACGGCTGCCGCATATACGTCAGGGAAGGGCTGCTCGCGCCCCTCGACGAGGGAGAGCTCGGCTTCGAGCTTGAATTCGCGGACGTTCTGCCGAAGCTCGTCGGCGAGGGCGGCGCGTTCACGCTTGACGAATACCGCGGTCTTATTAAGCTGCTCCGCTTCGTGACCAACGCCGTTATCGTCCGTCAGGACAGCATCGAGGACGGCCGCCTTACGCCGTATTCCGCCTGCAATTTCATGGGCCAGGCGGTGACGGAGCTCGATATCACGCCAAAGGCGGGCAGGTACTCGGTCGATAAGGAAGCCTTTGAAGGGCTTTACCGCGCGTGCTTCGGCGCCGAGTTCCCCGGCACGGACGATAACGCCCACAGCATCCGTCTTGAGAACGGCGTTTACAGCGTCTCCGCAAAACAGCCGGAATACTGCTATAACGTGGATATCCTCGAGACCGAAAGGGACGGGGACGCCGTAAGGATCGCCGGCGATATCATGTTCGGCGAATTCGGCTGCGCATTTTCCGAATTCGTGCTGCACGCCGCCGTCACGGTTGAAAAGAACCCCGAAAGCCCCTTCGGCTGGACGGTGAAAAGCTACAAAATGTCATTGTAAACAAACGAAAGGATCATTATAAAATGAAGGTCAGAACAAGATTTGCTCCCAGCCCCACCGGCTTCATGCACGTTGGGAACCTCCGCACCGCGCTTTACGCGTGGCTTTGGGCAAAGAAGAACGACGGCGTGTTCATGCTCCGCATAGAGGATACCGATCAGGCGCGCTTCGTCGAGGGCGCGGAGGAGATGGTCTATAAGACCCTCCGCACGGCGGGCCTCACCTGGGACGAGGGTCCCGACGTGGGCGGCGATTACGGCCCCTACGTGCAGTCCGAAAGGAAGGATATGTACCTGCCCTACGCCAAACAGCTCGTCGAGATGGGCAAGGCGTATTACTGCTTCTGCACCAAGGAGGAGCTGGACGAGCGCCGCGCCGCGGTCGAGGCGGAGGGCGGCACGTTCAAATACGACAAGCACTGCCTCTCCCTCTCTAAGGAGGAGGTCGAAAGGCGCATCGCCGCGGGCGAGCCCTACGTTATAAGGCAGAACGTGCCCACCGAGGGCAAGGCGGATTTCGACGACGCGATATTCGGGCATATCGAGGTCGACTGCAGCGAGCTCGACGATATGATACTCATAAAGGCGGACGGCATGCCCACCTATAATTTCGCGAACGTCATCGACGATCATACCATGGGCATCACGCACGTGCTCCGCGGCATGGAGTATCTTTCCTCCACCCCGAAGTACAATCTTCTGTACGAGGCGTTCGGCTGGGAAAAGCCCACCTACGTGCATCTTACCACCATCATGCGCGACGCGACGCATAAGCTCTCCAAGCGCGACGGCGACGCAACGTTCGAGGATCTTGTGAATCTCGGCTATCTTCCCGAGGCGATAATCAATTACCTCGCCCTCGTCGGCTGGAGCCCGGGCGACGAGCGGGAGTTTTTCACTCTCGATGAGCTCAAGGAGGCGTTCAGCCTCGAGGGGCTTTCGAAGTCCCCCGCGATCTTCGACCATAATAAGCTCAAATGGATGAACGCGGAGTACATCCGCAGGATGGACGGCGGCGCGTATTTCGAGAAGGCGAAGCCCTGGCTCTGCAAGGCGGGCGTCGGCGAAATGGCGGAGAAGCCCGAGAACGAGGAGATCTTCATCCGCATACTCCAGCCCAGGACGGAGGTCTTCTCCGATATTGCGGGCGTGGTCGATTTCCTTGCGAAGCTCGACGAGGATTACGATATCGAGCTCTTCACCAACAAGAAGTCGAAGACCGATCCCGCGGTGTCGAAGACCGTGCTCGAGAGCGTCATACCTCTGCTTGAGGCGCTTCCCGACTGGACGGAGACCGCGCTCCACGATACGCTGATCGGCTACGCTGCCGAAAAGGGCATGAAGAACGGCACGCTCCTCTGGCCCGTTCGCATAGCGATGAGCGGACGCACCGTAACTCCCGGCGGCGCTATCGAGATCGCCGCGCTCCTCGGCAGGGAGGAGACCCTTCGCCGCTTGAGGTTGGGGCTCGAAAAACTCAGCTGAAGGGAGAAACGCATGAAAACGCTGTATCTTGCAGGCGGCTGCTTCTGGGGCACGCAAAGGTTTTTCGACCAGTTCGACGGAGTAAAAAAGACCGAGACCGGCTATGCCAACGGTCCGACGGACGAAACGGATTATAAGGCGGTTTGCGCGTCCTCCGGTCACGCGGAGACGGTGAAGGTCGATTTCGACGAGAACGAGATCGGCGTGAGCCGGCTCATGGAGTATTATTTCATGATAATCGATCCCACCTCCGTCAATAAGCAGGGCGAGGACGAGGGCGTTCAGTACCGCACCGGCGTGTATTACGAGGACGAGAGCCTCCTCCCCGAGCTGAAGGAAGCCTTTGCGGCGGAGGAAAGGAAGATCGGGGCGCCCCTTATGGTGGAGCTTATGCCCTTGATGAATTTCTGCCCCGCGGAGGAGTATCATCAGAAGTACCTCGAGAAGAACCCGACCGGGTACTGCCATATCGCCCCGTGGCTGCTGGATCTCAAAAAGTAAGGAATGTGAAAAACCGGCTGATGCGTTCATACATCAGCCGGTTTTTGTTTTGATAAATCATCACAGCCCGCGGTACAGTTCAAGGTATTTCTGGGCGCTCTGCCGCCAGTCGAAATCGACGGACATAGCCCGTTTCACAAGCTCCGTCCAGCGTTTTTTATTGCTGTAAACGTTGAGCGCAAGGTTCACGACGTTCGCAAACGACTCGAAGCTGTGCCCGTAGAACGAGAATCCGCAGCCTTTGTTCTCGAATTCATTATACGGCTCGACGGTATCGGCAAGCCCGCCCGTTTCGCGCACGATGGGAATGCAGCCGTAGCGCAGCGCCATCATCTGGGACAGACCGCAGGGCTCGAACCGCGAGGGCATCAGGAAAAGATCCGCGCCCGCGTAAATGCGGCGGGCAAGCGCGTCGTTCATTTCGCGGCGGAACTCGAAATTGGGGCTTTCGTGCTGGAGCCAGGCGAAATAATCCTCATAATCCTTGTCGCCCATGCCCAGGACCACCGCCTGCGCGCCCTCCCAAAGCAGCTTCGGGAGTATGCTCCGTATTTTGTCGACGCCCTTTTGATCGGTCAGGCGCGAGATCACGGCAAAGAGCGGCTTGTCGATATTCCTTTCAAGACCGAGCTCCTCAAGAAGCGCCTCCTTGCAGGCGGTCTTCCCCACCAGCGAATCCTTATCGAACGCCATGGGCAGCGCCTTGTCGTTCGAGGGATCGAACAGCTCGTTCGAAATGCCGTTCAGTATGCCGACGAGATCGCCCGCGCGGAGCCTGAGATCGAGATCCATCGTCTCGCCGTATTCGGGGGTGAGTATCTCCCTTGCGTAAGTGGGGCTGACGGTCGTTATGCGCGTGCAGTACCTTATGCCCGCCTTCATTGCGGAAACGCAGCCGGAGTATTCCACGCTGTTGAGCTCATCCTGCCCGAGCGAAAGCAGATCCTCCGCGAGCGGACGGCTCATTATGCCCTGGAATTTCAGATTGTGGATGGTGAAAACGGTCTTTATTCCGGCGTACTCGGGGCGCTTGGAATACTGCCTGACGAGGAGAGGAATAAAGCCCGTCTGCCAGTCGTTGCAGTGGATGACGTCCGGGATAAAATCGAGCCTTATAAGGCTTTCGAGCACCGCCTTTGCGAAGAAGCAGAAGCGTTCGTTCTCGAAGTCGCCCGCGCCGTAAACGTAATCGGCGCCGAAATAGAACTCGTTGTCTATGAACCAGTATTTGATCCCGTCAAGCTCCAGCTCGTCTACGCCGAGATATTGGTTCCTCCAGCCGAGGGCGATGGTCGTATCGAACACGTGCCGCATGGAATAACGGTAATGCTCGGGTATGAGCCGGTATTTGGGAAGCATGACGCGGATCTCGTCCCCCGGGGAAACGGAGGCGAGCGCCTTAGGCAGCGTTCCCGCGACGTCCGCGAGCCCGCCCGTTTTTATGAACGGGACGCATTCGCTTGCAGCAAAGAGTATCCTCATAATTCTGCCCTTTCAGTACGGTCTGTCAGACCTTGGTCCCTTTTCTCAAAATGACGGGGTACGAGCCGTGCCCGGAAAGATTCCTTCCCCTGCCGACGGACACGCCCTTGTCGAGTATCATATAATCGAGATACGAATCCTCGCCGATGTCGGCGGCCTGCATCACTATGCTGTTTTTGACGATCGCCCCGGGCGAAACGTGCACGCCGCGGAACAGCACGCTGTTTTCAACGCGCCCCTCTATAATGCAGCCATCCGCCACGATGGAGTTGATCGCCTTTCCCTCGCCGACGTAGACCGCGGGGAACTCGTCCTTTATCTTGGTGTAGATCGGGTGCTCGCTGCTGAAGAGGTCCTTCGAGACCGCCTTGTCGAGCAGCGCCATATTGTGCCTGTAATAGCCGTTCAGAGAGTTGAGCCTTGCGACGTAGCCCTTGTATTCCCAGCCGCGGATGTTGAGCTCCTTGACGTTCCTTACGAGCACGTCGCTCATGAAATCGTAGCGGGCGTGAGCGAAAGCGTCCTCCACAAGGTATTCGAGCGTCGATTTCTCCATAACGAAGGCGTCGCAGCTGCACAGATTGGTCTCCGGCTGCGCGGGGTTAAGCGCAAGGTCGATAACGCGGCCGTTCGCGTCGAACTTGAGCCTCAGATCGTCGAACTGCTCGCTCATGTCGTAATCCTCGACGCGGTTGTACATTATCGTGATATCCGCGCCGGACTCGATATGGGAGCGGATCATCTCGTTATACGTCGTATTGTAGATGGTGTGGCTGCCCATCAGCACGACGTACTTCTGGCTGGAGCGGCGTATGTACCCCATGCAGGAGCGGATCGCGTCTATCGTTCCCTTGTAAACGCCGGTATTGTCGTGCGTAACGAAGGGGGGCAGTATGAACAGACCGTCGCGCTTCCTGTGGAGATCCCATTCCTTGCCGCTTTCAAGATGGTCCATAAGGGAATGGTAATTCCTCTGCGCGATGATGCCCACGTTGTAAATGCCCGTGTTGACAAGATCCGAAAGCATGAAGTCTATCGTGCGGTACCTGCCGCCGAACGGGACTGCCGCGACGGAGCGGGAGAAGGTCAGATCGCGGAGCTGCATGCTCGCGTCGCCTGTGTAGATCAAACCGAATGCGTTTTCCATGGTGGATCCTTTCTGCGCTTTACTGGACTATCATGCCGACGGGCACGCGCTTGCCCTCGGGCACGGTCACGGTGTTGGCGACGAGGGTGATATCGCCGGAGAGCGAGGTATCGTAAACGCCGTCCTCCGGAGTGGGATCGGAGCCGATCACGGCGCCGGGCGAAATGACGGCGCCCTCGCCGATAATGGCTTTATTGATGATCGCGTTTTCGCCTATCACGGCGCCGGGCATAACGATCGAATCCCTTATGTAGGCGCCCTTTGCAACGTGTACGCCCGTGAACAGCACGCTGTGCTTCACGTTGCCGTAGACCACGCAGCCCTCGGATACGATGCTGTCGGTAACGTCGGCAAGCTCGCCCAGGTAGTGCGGGGGCATTGCCGGGCTTTTGGAATAGATGCGCCAATCCTTATCCGCAAGGCGGAACTCGGGACGCTGACCCAAAAGATCCATATTGGCCTCCCACAGGCTCTTCAGCGTTCCGACGTCCTTCCAATAGCCCTTGAAATCATAGGCGTAAAGGTTCGCGCCCGCCCTCAAAAGATCGGGGATTATGTTCTTGCCGAAATCGTGCGAGCTCGATTTATCCTTGTCGTCGTTGACAAGATAGGGTCTTAAAATGCGCCAGTTGAATATGTAAATACCCATCGAAGCCTTGTTGGACTTCGGCTGCTTGGGCTTTTCCTCAAATTCGGTGATGCGGGCGTATTCGTCCGTGTTCATTATGCCGAAGCGCGAAGCCTCGTCCATGGGAACGGTCAGCACGGCGATCGTGGCGTCGGCGTTTTTCTCCACGTGGAAACGGAGCATCTTGGCGTAATCCATCTTATAGATATGGTCGCCGGAGAGTATCAGCACGTATTCGGGATCGAACTGGTCAATGAACGGCAGGTTCTGGTAGACCGCGTTCGCCGTGCCGCTGTACCACTGCCCCTCCGAGCCGGATACGTAGGGCGGCAGCACGAATACGCCGCCGTTCATACGGTCAAGATCCCAGGGCTGTCCGCTGCCCAAATATGAATTGAGCGCAAGCGGCTCATACTGGGTAAGCACGCCGACGGTGTCGATATCGGAGTTTACGCAGTTGGACAGGGGGAAATCGATGATCCTGTATTTACCGCCGAAGGGCACCGCGGGCTTCGCCATGCTCTTTGTGAGCACTCCGAGCCTGGAACCCTGTCCTCCGGCAAGCAGCATGGCGATCATTTTTTTCTTAGGCATATCAGTACCTCCTTGTGTGAGCTCTGGTCAGCTTCGGTTTATATTTTATAGAATGCGCCTTCGTAGCCGTAAAGCGGCACGAGGAGCTTCCCGTCCTTTATTTCGGCGCGCGCGTCCATCCTGCCCTGGGAGGACATCACGCACGGGAGAGAAGTCCTTTCCCCGATCTCATCCGCTATCGGACCGAGATCCACCGGGTACGCGCCATGCTCGCCCGGGGTGAAATTCAATACGCAGACGATCCCCTCTCCCGAGTCGGGATCGCGCCGCCTGAACGCGATTATACTGTGCTCCGCGTCTTCGAGCGAGAGCCAGCGGTAGCCCTCCCATTCGGCGTCGTCTCGCCACAACGCCCTGTTTTCGCGGTAGAAGAAGTTCATCGACTTGGCAAAGCTCTGCATAGCGCGATGCTGCTTGTTATCCAGAAGGAACCATTCGAGCGAGCGGCGGAAATCCCATTCGTCGTACTGACCGAACTCGCTCCCCATGAACTCCAGCTTTTTGCCCGGGCAGGCGAAGCGGTAAGCGAGAAGCAGCCTGAGCTGAGCGAACTGCGCCTCGTAATTGCCCTGCATTCGCCCGATGAGCGAACGCTTGCCGTAAACCACCTCGTCATGGGAGAAGGGCAGTATGTGCTTCTCCGCAAAAGCGTACGTCATCTGGAAGGTCAGCTTGTCCTGATGGTATTTGCGGTAAACGGAATCGAGCTCGAAATACTTGAGCGTATCGTTCATAAAGCCCATGTTCCACTTGTAGTCGAAGCAGAGCCCCTTTTCGCCGGTAACGTACGGATACGCGCTCGATTCCTCGGCGATCATCACCGCGCCGGTGCGCTCGTGCACCGCGTGATTGAGCTCCCGTATGAACGACACCGCGTCGTAATTGGTGTTCGACCCGTCGGGATTCGGGCGCCACTCCGCCTTGCAGAAATCAAGATAGAGCATACAGCTCACCGCGTCCACGCGAAGCCCGTCAATGCCGAAATTCTCTATAAGATAGAGCGCGTTCGAAATGAGGTAGCTCCTTACGTGCGGCTTGCCGAAATCATAGAGCAGCGTGCCCCAGAGCGGCATCTCCGCGCGCAGGGGATCCGACGACTCAAACAGGGGCGTTCCGTCGAAAAGCCTGAGACCGCAGTCGTCCTTCACGAAATGCGCCGGCACCCAGTCGAGTATAACGGCGATACCGGCGGCGTGCGCGCGGTCGACGAACAGCTTCAATTCCTCCGGCGTGCCGTAGCGGGCGGTTATCGCGTACATTCCGCTCGTCTGATAGCCCCAGCTCTCGTCAAGCAGATGCTCGCAAACGGGCATCAGCTCTATCGCGGTATAGCCCATGGAACGGCAGTAGTCGATAAGCACCGTCGAAGCGCCGATAAACGAAAGCCCCTTCTCCCATGAGCCGAGATGCACCTCGTAAATGGAGACGGGCTTATCATATCCGAGCCGCCTTTCGCGGTCGGACCTGTATTCGAAGAAGTGATCCCATACGACGCTCGCGCTGCCGGGACGCAGCTCGTTCCTCACGGAAAACGGGTCGCTCTTCAGGACCGTGTTCCCGCCGGGGCCGGTTATCGCATACTTGTAGCGCTGCCCCTGGAACGCCTCGCGCTTTAATTCCCAAACGCCGAATTCGGGACAAAAAGCCATTTCGTCCCCCGCCCAGGAATTGAAATCGCCGGAGAGCGCAACTCGCTTCGCATTCGGCGCGTAAACGCGGAACAGCCATTTTGCGGGATCGGCGGGATCCCTGTGCGCGCCGAAAACGCGGTACGCCTCCCTGCTTTTTCCGTTAAGAAAATCGGCAAGCTCCGCGCGGGTGAACGGATCGTGTATAACGGCGACGGGTTTTTCCGCCCGTTCCGCCGCAGGGGATGCTGTTTCGTTTTGCTCCAAAATAGACCTCCCTGTACTTATTAAAATATTATATCACACAGGATATATTTTGTCATTCGTTTTTTTGATAATTTTGGGTAAAAAGTTGTCGATGCGACGAAATACAGACATATGAGCGCATCCGCATAAGTATAAGCGTCGGCGACCATTGTCTGTCTCGCTCGCGTTTATCGGTTTCCGCTGTTCACTTTTCGTGCGCTTTATTGTAATTTAGCTCGTTTTGGTGTACAATAGTTAAGCCAAAATGCGGAACAATATCAAAGAAAGGTCGAAAACATCATGTCATTCAAAGAGCACAGGGAAAAACTGTATCAGTCCATACCGGAAAACACGCTGGTGATCGCCTATGCCGGCGTCCCCATCCACGCCAACGAGGACGATTATCATGCTTTCGAGGTCAACAGCCAGTATTTCTATCTGACGGGCGTCATGCGGGAGAATACGGCGTTCCTCGCGTATAAGTCTGCGGACAAAACGCGGGAGACCCTTTTTATCGAGGAGCCGGATCCGCATTCCGAAAGGTGGACCGGGAAGATGCCCACCAAGGAGGAGGTCAAGGCCGTCTCCGGTATCGAGGACGTGGAGTACGTCCCCGCCATGGAAGGCGCGATAAGCATGTATATGGGGCGTTACCGCGTGGAGCGGGCGTACTTCGATATGTACCGCTGCGGCATGGACGATCTGCCCGACTATAATCTTGTGATGGCGGAACGGTTCCGGAAGGCGTATCCCTTCGTGGAGCTTAAGGATCTGCACACGGCCTGCGTGCCGCTCAGGGAGCAGAAGGACGCGGACGAGGTCGAATGCGTCCGCAGGGCGGTGGATATCACAAGGCAGGGTCTCGAATTCGTTATGAAGAACCTGAAGCCCGGTATGCTGGAGTATCAGGTGCAGGCGGATTT
>DGHD01000043.1:0-236 GCA_002392505.1 Christensenella sp. UBA3857
GATGCAGGTGCCCTGGTTGGAACGCTTGAACTTGATCATCTTATAGGTCTTCAGTTCGTGCGTCGCGTCGGACTCGGTAACGACCTTGTCCGCGGAAACGGACTTAACGGTGCAGTCCTCCTCCGCAAGCACGAGCACGCCGGAATCGTAAGCCGCCTTATACTCCATACCGGTGCCGACGACGGGCGCCTCGGTGATGAGGAGCGGGACCGCCTGACGCTGCATGTTGGAGCCCA
>DGHD01000043.1:315-14163 GCA_002392505.1 Christensenella sp. UBA3857
TCGTTCTCGAGGAAGGGGATCATCGCGGTCGCGACGGAGACGAGCTGCTTGGGCGAAACGTCCATATAGTCGATCTCGGTGGGACGGACTTCGATGATCTGATCGAGCTGACGGGCGACGATCCTTTCCTTCTTGAACCAGACGTTGCCCTTCGCATCGGTAACGGTGGGCTCGTTCGCCTGGGCGACGATCATGCCGTCCTCTTCATCGGCGGTAAGATAAACGATATCGTCGAGAATACGGCGGTTCTCCCTGTCGATCCTGCGGTAGGGAGCCTCGATAAAGCCGTACTCGTTGATGCGGGCGTAGGTCGCGAGGGAGTTGATAAGACCGATGTTCGGACCTTCGGGAGTCTCTATCGGGCACATACGTCCGTAATGGGAATAGTGAACGTCGCGGACTTCGAACGTTGCGCGGTCGCGGTTCAAACCGCCGGGACCGAGCGCCGAGAGACGGCGCTTATGCGTAAGCTCCGCGAGGGGGTTGACCTGATCCATGAACTGCGACAGCTGGGAGGAACCGAAGAACTCCTTGATCGCGGCGATCACGGGACGGGTGTTGATAAGGTTGGAGGGCATTACGACCTCCATATCCTGCAGGCTCATGCGCTCGCGTACGACGCGCTCGAGGCGGGTCAGACCGACGCGGATCTGGTTCTGCAGAAGCTCGCCGACGCTCCTGATGCGGCGGTTGCCGAGATGGTCGATATCGTCGGTCCTGCCGATGCCGTAGGGCAGACCGATCAGGTAGCTGACGGACGCGATCATATCGGCGGGCAGTATGTGACGGGGAGAAAGCTCAAGCGCGTTCTCCTTGACGTAATTGCGGAAATCCTCATCATCCGCCATGTTGGCGCGCTCCGCGAGGATGCCCTTCAGGGTGGGATAATAGACGTGCTCGTTCACGCCGAGGGAGCGGAGTATCTTATCGTTCTCGGCGTAATCGTCGGCGAACCTCAGATAGAGGTTGGGATCGACGAACTGGTTGCCGAGGACCTTGATCTTCTTGTCGAGCTTGTCGTTGGTGTAGATCCATACGCCGAGTATGCCGGAGTTCTCGATCGCGAGGGCAGTTTCGCGGTCGATGAGATTGCCTTCCTCAACGAGTATCTCGCCGGTGTTGGGATCGACGACGGTCTCTGCCGCGTACTTGTCCTCGATACGGGCGGAGATGGCGAGCTTCTTGTTGTACTTATACCTGCCGACGCGGGCAAGATCGTACCTCTTGTCAAAGAAGAGGGAGTTGAGGAGCGTCCTTGCGCTCTCCTCCGTGGGGGGCTCGCCGGGACGGAGCCTCTTGTAGATCTCGATAAGACCATCGGCGGTATCGTGAGTGCCGGTATCCTTCTTAAGGGTCTCCATGAGGCGCTCTTCCTCGCCCATGAGCTCGATGATCGAAGCGTCGGAGCCGTAGCCCAGCGCCCTTAAAAACGTGGTGATGTAGAGCTTCCTCTGGCGGTCGATCTTGACGTAGAGGAGCTCCGACGAATCGGTCTCGTACTCCAGCCACGCGCCGCGGTTGGGGATGACCTGGGAGCTGAACAGATGACGGCCCAGCTTGTCGATGGTATCGGTATAGTAAGCGCCGGGGCTCCTGACGAGCTGGCTGACGATGACGCGCTCCGCGCCGTTGATGATGAAGGTGCCCTGTTCCGTCATGAGCGGGAAATCGCCCATGTAGACCTCCTGCTGCTTGACCTCGCCCGTTTCGGTATTGATAAGGCGAACGCCCACGCGAAGAGGCGCGGAATAGTTGACGTCGCGCTCTTTGCACTCCGCGATGTCATACTTGGGATGCTCCTTGTCGATCTTGTAATCGGTGAATTCGAGCACAAGCTTCTCGGTAAAGTCCTTGATAGGGGAAATATCCTCAAGGACCTCGCCGAACCCGTGATCAACGAACTGCCTGTAAGAATCCTTCTGCACCTCGATAAGATCGGGCATCGAAAGGATCTCGTTGATGCGGGAGAAGCTCATGCGCTTGGTCTTCCCCATCTCCACCTGATGAACCATCTGTTAAACTCCTTCCCGACGGTTTTCAGCCGCCTGAAAAATCAAATCGAATTGCGCCCCCACGAAATATGTTTTTTGCCGCTGACTCCGGCGATTTTTCAAGGCGCCGCAAGGCAAAACAGCTTTTTGTAAAACGCGGCGGGGGACATAAGCCGCATTTTACCCATATTATAACAATTTAGCATTATATGTTCCCCGCCCGGGATTGTCAAGGGGGTGTATTCCGCCTTTTGAAAATATATTTGCTCCGCTGCTATATTCTTTATATAAAACCTGCTATAATTAGCTTGTGTATGCGCTGTTCCGGCGCGCTTTCAAGGCGCCGCCGGACGCGCGGCGGAGCTCAACGGCTCAAAAATATATTAAGTTTACGGAGGAATGCACAATGCCCAATTGCGAAAAGAAACCCGCCCTTGTTATTATGGCAGCCGGTATGGGCTCCCGCTACGGCGGCTTAAAGCAGCTCGACCCCTTTGACGACTACGGCAATTTCATTATCGACTATTCCTGCTTCGACGCGATCCGCGCCGGCTTCGATCACATAGTTTTCATCATCAAGAGCGCTATTTACGAGGATTTCGTGTCCACCATCGGCGCGCGCGTATCGAAGTACGCGAAGGTCGATTACGTGCTGCAGGAGCTCGATAAGATCCCCGAGGGGTTCGAGATCCCGGAGGGGCGCGTCAAGCCCTGGGGAACCAGCCACGCCATACTCTGCGCGGCTGAGGTCGTCGACGGTCCGTTCGCCGTAATAGGCGCGGACGATTATTTCGGCCCGAACGGCTTTAAGATCATCTACGATTACCTTGTGGAGCACCCCGAGGAGAGCGAATGGGGCATGATCGGCTACGACGTTATGAACACCCTCCCGCCCGAGGGATTCGTCGCCCGCGGCGAGTGCGCCGTAAACGAAGAGGGCTTCCTTACCGATATCGTCGAGAGGAAGAAGTTAAGGAGGAACGGCGAGAACGCCGAGTACACCCTTGACGACGAGACCTTCATCCCCATGAAGGCGGGCACCTGCGTGAGCATGAACTTCTTCGGCTTCAAGCCGGGTCTCTTCGACGAGATAAGGGAGTACTTCCCCACCTTCCTTAAGGAGAACATCCCCGTCAATCCCTTAAAGTGCGAAGACCTGCTGCCCGACGCGGTACGCCGCTCGATCGCGACCGGCAAATACAGGGTAAAGGTGCTCGCCACCCCCGACAAGTGGTACGGCGTCACCAACCGCGAGGATAAGCCCGTCGTCGTGAACGCGCTCAAAAAGTTCACGGAGGAAGGTCTGTATCCCGAGGGACTGTGGAAATAACCGATAAATAAAAAAGAAGGAGTTTCGCGCAACGCAAAACTCCTTCTTTTATTTTCCTTTATTATTGATTCAAGCGTTTGAGCGTATCGATATATACCCCGTCGGCGTCCTTGAGCCAATTCTCCCGCACGCGGTTCGCAGAGGCGGGATCCGGGGCGTAAAGGTCTATCTCGAAGAGCACCCTGTCCTTTTCGAGTATCGAAAGCTCCAGCCTGTAAGAGCCGTCAGGCTGCGGGACCGCGTCGAACACAACGCAGTTCGAGCGCTTCGCCTCCTCCCTGTGCTCGTCCGCGTAACCCGTTACCTCGTCGCGCACGGAGCGGGCGATCTCCCTCTCGAAGGCGGCCAAAAGCCTCGACCCCTTCTCTGTGATATAGAGGAGCTGCTGCTGCCTTACCGGCACGGAAAGCACGTACTGCTCCTGCTCGAGCTCGGAAAGGAGCTCGCTCATCTCGAAGAAGCCGGTCTTATCGACCGTCACCATGGCGGTGTAGAGCTGCTCCTTCGTGATGGGCGTCCTGAATCTTTCTATTATATAGAGCATAAGGAGCTTTACCTTCCCCTGCCCTCCTGTGAAAAATGCCATTTGTATCTCCTGTCAAGGTCTTTATCCGATTATACCACATCCGACCGAAATAATGAAGCATTTTTTTGCTCCCGCATATTGAAACATCGGCTTATCCGCGGTAAACTAAGCTTAGTGGTGTATTCACGAAAACCGATCATCCGATAAAGGAGACGATGATATGCGGAATACCGAACCAAGCGAGGTATCGGTGAAGGACCGGGTGAAGAACGTCCTTTCATATAAAAAGCCCGCGTTCTGGGCGATCGTCGCCGGCGCCGTGCTTCTGGCGGCTCTCGGCGTCGTGTTCCTTACCGACCCGGTCAGGACCGAGGACGCGAGGGCTTACTGTGTGCTCGAAAACGGCAGGGAATTCCGCGTCGACCTGAACGAAGCCGCGGCGAAGAAGCTTTCGAAGCTGGTATCGAAAAAGCGGCTGGGCGAAAGCGGAAGGCGCATGGGCGGATACCGAATAATGCTCGGCAAGCGCGAGCTTAGCTACGACGCAAATGCCGGCACGCTTTACGAGCCCGCGAAGCTGCGCTTTGCCGTGCTCGACGAAAAAACCCGCCAAAGCATAAACGATATCCTCGGCGTGGGCTGCGTGACGGAGACCGTGAATCCCTCCGGCAACAGGTACGGGATCCGCCCGCTCCTCGTTCTGACGGGCGGGGATACGCCGCGGATCGAGATCGAGGCGTCGACCTCCGAGGAGATCGACGTGCCGTATTACGCGTGCCTCTTCCGTGAGGCGGCGGACGGCACAGGCCCTGTGTGGCTCGCCGCGCTGAGCCGCAATTTCGGCTCGTTCTATTATTTCAAGGGCAGCGCAAAGATGGTGTTCGATCTCGCTCCCGAGCTTATCGCCGAGGCCGGCGAGTATTACCTCTGCATGTACGACGGGTACGATCCGGAATACACGGAGACACATGCTGTCACGGATCTCTCGGACAGGTACGTAAGGTTCACCGTCGGCTCGGGGCACGAGACCGAGCCCTCCGTACGGCTTTACAAGGACGCCGAAACGCTTAAAAACGACTGCCCCGATTACGCGGATCTTGATACGAAGCACGGGATCGACGTTTACGTTTATCAGCTTGCGCGGGGTCATTACGCCTGTTTCCTGCTGCCGGGCGGCTCTTCTCTTGAAAGTATGGAACTGATGTCGTACGCGGAGGGCGGACATATCCTTACCGTTGAGGACGCTAGGACGCTTATCGCTTCGTACGGAGTTCCCGACGATAAGGTCCGGATAATCGGCTGGTACAATCCGCTTTCGAGCTATATATATAACATCACCCCCGAATACAACGCGGTGCTCCGTAAGATGTTCTTCCCGGAGGAGGGCGCATCCGAAACGCCCGCGCCAAATGAGGAGGGCGCGCCGAAGGCTTATTCCAAAAACGCCGGCGCTCGGCTGACCGTCGCCGCCTGGGATCTGGGGGACGGAGCGCATTACGCCGAGGGGTATTCCGCCGCGACGGTAAAGCTCGGCGATACCCCTTCCATAGCCGTCGTATGGGAGAATATCGGCGATACAGATCTTGAGTTCGGAACGCAGCTCGCCATGGAATACCTGCCCGAGGGCGGCGATCCCATCAGGGTAAAGGATAATACCTGGTACAATCTGCCGCTGTTCGTCGTCTCGCCCGGCGGCGCACGGACGGAGGTCTGTTCCCTCTCCCGGTTTGAAATAACGGAGCACGGAAAATACAGGCTTTGGCTAAGCGTTTCGTTCGGTCCGGGCGGGGAGATCGAATCAAGAACGTATTACGTCGATCTGGTTTTTTGACGCCAGCAAACAGGCCGACGGACGAATTCGGGGGAAGCGAAAACTTCCCCTTATAAATTTTTTGAAAAAGGGGGTTGCATTTTTATTTTTTTTGTGTATAATAAAGCATGCACCAAAAAGCGCGTGGGGTTATAGCTCAGCTGGTTAGAGCGCTACGTTGACATCGTAGAGGTCATTGGTTCGATCCCAACTAACCCCACCATTTATTTTCCTGCGGTGTTCGTCACGGCCCGGGTATAAACCCTCAATTCATTATTTCGGGTCTTGTCGGTCGCAACAATAGTGGGCGATCGCGGGCCCCATACCTGCTTAACAAGCGGGTGTTATACTCGGGGCGAACGGCACAATGGGATCATTGCCGAATTGTGTAATGGTAGCACCTACGACTCTGACTCGTATTGTCTAGGTTCGAATCCTAGTTCGGCAGCCAACAAATAAGGCACTGCACAAGCAGTGCCTTATTTGTTGGCTAACAGCCACCCGAAGTAGGATTCGAAGGGCGCGGGAGTGAATGAACGTCCGGTGGACGTTCAGAGCCGCGCCTGACCGAGCCCGCAGGCGAGACGAATCCTAGTTCGGCGCAAATGCGGATGCATTTGCCTTCGGTTAAAGAAAAGCCTTATTTGTTGGCTAAGCTGAGTGCGTATGTTCGGCAGGTTCGAGGACGGTCGCTGATTGCGATTTTGACCATCCGGCGGATGGTCAAAAAGTCCGAGAACGGGCGGCCTTGTGAGCTTTTAGCGAACAGCCCGCCCCGTATGTAAAAACCAACGGCAGAACGCAAGCCGCATACCCCTTATTTGTTGGCTAACTCTCCCCCCATTTGAAAGGAGCTCCGTTATGTTCACCATCACTTCGGAAAGGCTATCGCCCGGCGAATACATCGATTTTCTCAAACGCACCGATCTGGGTTCGCAGTATCCTTTGGAGCGCTTCGCCGAGCGCATCCCGAGGCTTCTTGAAAACGCCTCGATCAGCCTTGCCGCGCGGAACGAGGACGGGCTCCTTATCGGCGTGCTGCTCGGGCTGACCGATTTCGCCTACTGGCTGTACGTGACGGACCTCGGCGTGGACCGCCGCTTTGAACGGCAGGGGATCGGGCGGAGCCTTATGAAGAACGCGCACGAGCTTGCCGGGGGCGAAAAGGACGTCGCCGTTTACCTCATAGCCAACGACAGGGCCGTCCCCTTTTACGAAAGGATCGGCATGGAAAGAGCCGACGACGTTATGCGCTTCGACAAGGTCGAGTGGACTTCGTTTACAGTAGAATAAAGCAGGCTGTTCACCGGCTTCGGTCCAAAAGGCTTTCCCTCCCGCGGGGAGCCCTTTGTTCGGTCTGCCGCTCTTTTTTTATACCGTTCTTTCGCCGTATTCGTCCGAAACGATCCGCACGATCCTCTCCTCCGCGCCGGTTTTGGCGTTGACGTAAATAATGTATTCGCCGCCAAAGCCGTCGCCGCGCACCTCCCAGCAGAGCGTTTCGGTAAAGGGAGTCACGTTGAGCAGCGCAAGCCTTGTGCGGCTTACCTCTATCGACGGGGAGACCGCCTGCTCCGCCTCCTCCCTGCTCAGCGCGGGGCGCTCGATCTCCCTTTCGCAATGGTTGTAAAAGTACTGCCGCGCGTCGAGCCCGATCACACGGAAGTTCTCCCTGTCGACGAGCACGCTAAGCGAGTCGGACAGCACGAGCGTGTCCCCCGTCCGCCAGACGAACGAGACCGCCGCGGCGCCGTCATACCGGCTCACGAAGGTCGGGGTCATATCCTCAAAGCCGGCTTTTTCAAGGAACAGCATCGCCGCCCTGAAAATGCGCGCAAGCTCCTCCGCGGTCGGTTTATCGGATCTATCCCCCGACGGCGGGCGCATGAAGCTAACGGGATGCATGCCGTTTTTCGTTATCGTTACGGACGCCGTGCCGTCGCCGTTTTCAAATTCGAGACAGGGCAGTTTTCCGTCCGTCCCGTCGACGGGATGCATGCTCTCCTCCGCTATGCATTCGGCAAACTCCAGCGCCGCGGCGGGATCTGTCTCCGGCTCACAGGCGCATTTCGGGGGGATCTCGTCTGCCGCCGCCGCCTTCGGACCGTCATATACGAGCGTCGGGTACTCCGCTCCGTCACGATCGGCGGACGCCTCGTAATAATCGTATTCCTCCGTGCCGACGGGCATTTCGCCCGAGCTGATCCTTTCCTCGAGCCGTTCGGCAAGACCGCGGCACGCTTCGAGCATCGCCTCAAGCTGGGCTATGTCGGTCTCGCCCGGTTCCCTGCCGGCGAGCAGTCCGCCGGAGAGCGTGCGCGCGTAATCCCCCGCCCTTATAAGGAAGCTCTCAAGCTCCATTATATCCACCTGCGATCTCGGCAGGCGCGAAAGATGCTCCGCCGCGACTGCGCTCAGCCGGACTATATCCTCGAGCGCGAGCACCCGCGCCGTCTGCGAGGCGGTGACGCGCAGCTTATCGAGCGAAAAGCTCATGTCCGTCACGGTATCCTTGAGCTCCGACGAGCAGCGCGAGCAAGCGCTAACGCAGATCGAGGCGTATTCGTCTGCCAGTTTCTCGAATTCGTCCGCTTTCGACTTCTGGGCTTTCCCCCATACCGCCGCCGTAAGCGCCGCGAACGCCGCGAGCACGGGTACGGAATCATACCATAATCTCAAAAGTATCTTCTTCATATCCACCTCAGCAGAACGCGTGGTTCCCTATCCTCAAAAGCACGGGCCGCGCGAGCATCCATTTGCTCGTTGCGGTCTTCGGGTTATAGTAAAACAGACAGCCGCCCGTTGGGTCCCAGCCGTTGAGCGCGTCGCGTGCGGCGCGGACGGCGGTATCGTCCGGCGCGAGATTGATCTGCCCGTCGCTGACGGCGTCAAAGGCGCCCTTCTGGTAGATCACACCCGCGATGGTGTTGGGGAACGACGGGCTTTTGACCCTGTTGAGCACCACCGCGCCGATCGCCACCTGTCCCTTATAGGGCTCGCCGCGCGCCTCGCCGTAGATCACCCGGGCAAGCAGGTACACGTTGCTCGTCGTCGTGCCGGGAGAGGCGCTCCCGCCGAGCGTAATGCCCATAGCCGCGGCGGTCTTGGGGCCGACGATCCCGTCCGCGGTAAGTCCGTTTTTCCGCTGAAAGCTCTTTACCGCCGCGAGCGTGCCGCTGCCGAAAACGCCGTCGACGCTCCCGCTGTAATAGCCCCATTGCTTGAGCCTTTTCTGCACCTTTACGACGTCGTCCCCGCGGGAGCCGTAGCGAAGGCTTGCGGCGCTCATCAACGACGGAAGCAGCAGCGCCGCGATGAGAACGAGCGCGGCGATCCTTAACTTGACGTTCTTCATCAGCCGAACAGCCCCCTTATGAGCTCCGCAAAGAAGCTTTTGAATTTAAGCGTGCCGTCCTCGTCGTATTCGGCGGAGCCCGGCTCATCCTCTATCACGCAGAGGGGCGGGAACATCACGCACCACCAGTTATGCCCATCCCCGCTGCCGAGGACTATCCGTATCGCCTCGTACCGCCCGGCGGGATAGAGCGTTTCGCCGTAGGTACGGTCGGGGAAATCGAACTCCCCCGTCATCAGCACCGCGCCGTAATCCAGCCCGCGGGCACGCAGCGTCTCCTCCGCGGCGCGCTGGAGCTCGGCTCCCTTCGATAGGAGCTCCTCACGCGCGGCGTCCTTCGATCCGGCTTCGGGAAGCTCCCTTGCGATCTTAAGCACCGCGTCGCGCACGGCGAGCTTTGCCGCCTGGTCCACAGCCGAATCGGAATCGGCGAGTATGTGGAGCCGTATGCAGTCGGGCTGCGTTTTTTGGGCGGGCACTGCCGCAAACGCAAGAAACAGCGCCGAAAGAAGCGCCGATATCACCTTGATAATTTCAGCCAAACAAACACCTCATTTCATTTATTTATAAAATAAGGATTGACAAACGGCAGCCAAAAAATACATAATAAGGATATGGAAGCTGAAATCTTTGTAAACGCATACGCGAAGGTCAACCTTCTTTTGGACGTTGTGAACAAGCGGCCGGACGGGTATCACGAGCTTAACGGCGTGATGCAGTCGATAAGCCTGCACGACGTGCTTTCTATAAGGAAGGCGGACCGCATCGCCCTCATATCGGACGTTCCCCTGCCCGAGAACAATACCTGCGTCAGGGCGGCGGGGGCGTTCCTCGGGACGAGCGGCTTCGGCGCACAGATCCGGCTTGAGAAGCGCATCCCCTCCGAGGCGGGGCTCGGCGGCGCTTCGGCGGACGCCGCGGCGGTGCTCAAAGGGCTGAACGCGCTTTACGCCGGCACGCCCCTCGAACGCACCGCGGAGGAGCTTTATTCGCTGGGTCTTTCCGTCGGCGCGGACGTGCCCTTCTGCCTTATGGGCGGCTGCGCCCAGGCAAGGGGCGTAGGCGAAAGGCTGTCGCCGCTCCCCTTTATCGAGCTTCCGCTCGTGATATTGAAGGGCGCGCGCGGCGTATCGACCGGCGGGCTGTTTTCAAAGCTCGACGTGGGTCCCGAAAGGACTACCCGCCTTAAGCCGAACGCGGTGGAAAACGCGGAAAAAGCCATAAGAAACGGCGACAGGGCGGCGCTTTCCCGCCTGCTTGAAAACGCGCTCCAGGGGGCGGCATCACAAACCGCGCCCGAGATAAACGAGTATGCCGACAGGCTGAAAAAAGCCGGCGCGCTCGGCTCGTGCATGACCGGCTCCGGCGCGGCGGTGTTCGGGATATTCGAAAGTGCGGAAGCCGCCGAAAAGGCGCTCGGCGCATTCCCCGACTGCGCGTTCAAATGCACGGCAAGCGCGCTTCCCGCATCCGTTCCCACGGTGTTCCGCTTCCGAAAAGCGGATGAAAACGACGCGCCCCTTACCGCGTACTTAAAGCGCGAGGCGTGGCTGACCACCTACCGCGGCATATATCCCGACGAGCTTATCGACGGCTTCGACCTTGAGGAGCGCGCGGCGCGCGACAGGGAACGGCTTTCGGATCCCGCACAGTCAGGGTATGTGATAGAGGCGGACGGAACGCCCTGCGGGTTCATGTTTTTGTCCTTTGAAAAAGGCGCGTACCTTGCGGCGCTGTATCTGCTTCGCGAGTACCGAGGTCACGGCGCCGGCTCCGCCGCGTTCCGCCTGATCCGCGATATCTGCCGCGAAAAGGGGCTTTCCTCTTTCACCCTGAACTGCAATTCGCACAACGCACCTGCGCTCGGCTTCTACTCGCACATGGGCGGACGCGAGATCTCCCGCAGCGAAGGACACGAAAATAAGCGCGAGGACCAGGTCGGATTCGAATTCAGCGTATAAGCCCTTCCCCCAAATATATTTTCTCATTTGAAAAAAACGCTTGCAATTCGCATTCCGATGCTGTATAATACCATTCGCTGTTAGGGAAAAAACCGAATAGTTTTTGGAGGAGTCGCCTAGTTTGGTCGAGGGCGCACGATTGGAAATCGTGTAACGGTCATAAGCCGTTCGAGAGTTCGAATCTCTCCTCCTCCGCCACAAAAGTACCACCCCATCGGGGTGGTATTTTTGTGGCGAATATGTATTGCAGAGATTCGAAGGCCGCCCAAAGGGCAACAGTGTTGCGCTTTGGGCGAGCCCGTGTTTTTCTGCGGCGCGAGCGCGCAGTGCGGAGCACAAGCAGCGAGACGCATTGATCGCAGAAAAACCGAATCTCTCCTCCTCCGCCATCAAAGAAACCTCTTTTGTCTACCACAGGCGAAAGAGGTTTTTTGTTGAAACGCAGACTAGTTTATGGTAAACTGGAGCTGTGAGAATTAGAAACGAGAACATGGCTCCTATGGAGGTCTTAAGAATGGAAACAACGCAAGAAATACAATCCTTTGTTCATCAACTGGTCGGAAAACGACTTGTTCAATTTGGATGTGAAGCGGATATACTCGAGTTTATTTTCAGTGATAATCTGGTGCTTCATGCGATGGGGCTCAGCCGTGTAATCCGTGAAGGAGATCTTCTTGTAACAACATTTGATTATCAATCGTGGGATAATCTGGACAGTACGCATAATGATGAATGGATCAATGCCGATCGGATCAAGGACAAAATTGTCGGAGGATGTGTCTCAGCAGTAAAATTAAACGATATCCATGACCTCACGATAGAGTTGGATAACGGTTATATCATTGAGTGTTTGATCGCAAACGCTTATCCGCATTATTCGGAAGAAAGCGAACAGTGGGTTTTGTTTGAGCATACAGATGACCATTCAGGGCGCTTTCTTATCGCAAGCAATAAAACGATCAAATTCCCTTAATCCGGATGTTTTTATGCGGTCTTTCTATGGTTTTGTACCTTTTACGCGCTCTTTCACATTAAAAAGGAGATGCGTAAACCGCATCTCCTTTTTAATCACGCAAGCCACGGATTTGAACTCCGAGAATTTGCCATAGGCAAATTCTCTAAGTTTTCGCTCACGCAACCAGCATGCTAAATCAATGATCCTGCGAAAACGGAGTCCACAGGATCTCTCCCCCGCAGCGCGTTTTTTGTTCTGCTTATTGAACGCTTAGGAACGATATGATATAATCGCCTAAACGAATCCTAACACTGGAGGTATTATCATGGATCACGAAGACGGCGCCGTGCGCCTCGTTAAGGTCGACACGAAGAACTTTGACGCCCTGATCGACCTGGAAGTAAATGAGGAACAGAAAAACTATGTCGCAAGTAATATTTACAGTCTGGCAGAGGCCTACGCCACAAAATCGGAAGGGAGGTTCGCGCTGCCTCTCGGGATCTATGACGGAGAGACCCCGGTCGGTTTCCTGATGATCGGTTATGACTACCCGGATTTCTGCGACGGAGAAGCCCCGGGGTATCAGAAAAACAGTTATCTGATCTGGCGCTTCATGATCGATAAAAAATATCAGGGAAAAGGCTACGGCAGAGCGGCGATGCAGCAGGCGCTGGAGGTCGTGCGGTCTTTCCCATGCGGGGAATCGAAATACTGCTGGATCTCCTACGAGCCGGAAAACGAAGCCGCGAGGAATCTGTATCTTTCCTTCGGATTTGAGGAAAAACCGGAGGATTACATAGAGGGCGAAGAAATGCCCGCCGTGCTGAAGCTGTGAGGCTGACCGACAGGTCCATCTGAAAGGACGTAATATGATCGTAAACGAGACCGAATTCACATTGAAGGACGGAAGGAAAGCCGTCATACGCAGCCCGCGGGACGAGGATATCGAGGGCATGCTCGAGTACCTTTACGTGACCTCCGGGGAGACGGAGTTCCTGCTCCGCTATCCCGAGGAGTGCGTGAAATACACCCCCGAGGGCGAGAAGGCGCTGTTCGACAGGATGAACGCGGCGGATAACGAGACGATGATCGTGTGCCTTGTGGACGGCGTCATCGCCGGAAACTGCCAGGTCACGTGGAAAAAGAGCATCAAAACGAGGCACAGGGCGGACGTTGCGATCGCCCTGAAGCGCGAATTCTGGGGGCTTGGCATAGGCACGCGGCTTTTCGAGGAAATGATACGGATCGCCGAGGCGAACGAGAACATACTCCAGATGGAGCTCGAGTTCATCGAGGGGAACTCCCGCGCACGCGCGCTGTATGAAAAGATGGGCTTCCGCATAACGGGCATGAGACCTAACGCGATACGCCTTAAGGACGGCACGCTGCTCAACGAATACACGATGATAAGGACCGTCAAACGCTGAAAAGCGGGAAGGGTACCCAATGAAAAGGATACTTGCGATACTTCTTGCTCTGATCACGGCGGCTTCGCTTTTCGTCTGCGCGGGCCGAGGAGGACTTCACCGAAACGGGTCGGTGGTTCATCGAGAATCTTAAAAAGCATAACGGAAGATAATGAAAAGCCCCCGGAAAAGGGTGCATTCACTTAAGGAGATGCAGGTTTTCAGCCTGAAAAAAGTCAACGTATAAAAAGATATCCGGGGATAGCTCATATCCCCGGATATTTCTTTTGTATTTCGGCTGAAAACCGCGAAGCGTCTCAAAAGAGGAGATTTTTGTGCCCATCAAGGCGAAAAGCGCAGGAATACCTGTTTTGGTCTTTCGAGCATTTTCAACGAAGAGGGGCGCAAAAAGATACCTTTTGAGACTGTGTATCCTTAGGTGAATGCGCCCAAAGCCTCCGGCCCTTGCGTTTTACGGCATCAGAATCTGAAATAGATGAACGGGTTATACCCG
>DGHD01000024.1 GCA_002392505.1 Christensenella sp. UBA3857
TTCATGGAGGAGCAGATCAAGGCGGCCGGCATTCCCTGCATCGGCAAGGAAAAGGTCAGCAACATGTATGAACTCAATCCCCAGCGCCTGCGTCAGATGCTCTTCGGCATCGAGCCGGAGGTCAAGGAGCTGCCGGTTCACGCGGTTGCCCGTCCGCCCGCCCTCTGCCCCGGCTGCCCGCATCGCGGCTTCTTCTATACGATGAGCAAACATAAGGGCAGCATCGTCACCGGCGATATCGGCTGCTACACCCTGGGCGCCGCGGCGCCTCTGAGTGCGGTGGACACCGTGCTGTGCATGGGCGGCGGCTTCTCCGTCGGCGCCGGCATTGCCAAGACCCTCGAGGTGCTCGGCCAGAAGAAAAAGGTCTTCGGCGTGGTGGGCGATTCCACCTTCTTCCACAGCGGCATGACCGGCGCTGCCGAGATCATCTACAACAAGGCCAACGTCGTCCCCGTCGTGCTGGATAACCACATCACCGGCATGACCGGCCACCAGGACAACCCCGGCTCCGGCTACAACCTGCTGGGCGAGGTGGCGGCGGCCATTCCGATCGAGAAGGTGCTGGCGTCCTTCGGCTTTGAAAACATCCTCATCGTGGATCCGCAGGATCTCACGGCCATGCAGAAGGCCGTGGACGATGCACTTGCCTCCCAGGTCCCGGCGGCCATCATCTGCCGCCGCCCCTGCCTGCTCATCAAGCGGATGAAGCACGAGAAGGCGCTCTGCGCGGTGGATACGGCGAAATGTATCGGCTGCCGCAAATGCCTGAGCGTGGGCTGCCCGGCCCTGAATTTCAAGAACAAAAAATCCGCCATTGACCCGACGCTCTGCGTCGGCTGCACGGTGTGCGCCCAGGTCTGCCCCGTGGGCGCCATCGCCCGGAAGGAGGACTGAGCCATGAAAAAGAGCGTGATTCTCGTTGGCGTGGGCGGTCAGGGCGCGATCCTGACGGCCAAGATCCTGGTCAACGGTCTCATTCGGAAGGGCTATGACGTGAAGATGTCCGAGGTGCACGGCATGAGCCAGCGCGGCGGCAGCGTTGTCACCTACGTTCGCATGTCGAACGACAAGCCCCTTTATTCCTCCATCGTGGAGCAGGGTCAGGCGGACGTTGTGCTCGCCTTCGAGAACCTCGAGGCGGTCCGCGCCCTCCCCTACATCAAGGAAGGCGGCACCATGGTCATCAATACGCAGGAGATACTCCCCATGCCCGTCATCACCGGCGCGGCGCAGTATCCCGCCAACTGCCTTGAGCGCACCCGCGCGGCATGCAAAACGGTCGAGATCAACGCGGTCGAGATCGCGCATGAGTGCGGCACCTACAAGGCGGCGAACGTCGTACTGATGGGCGTCCTCGCAAAGAGCCTTCCCTTCTCCGCCGAGGAGTGGAAAAAGGCGATCACCGCCTGCGTAAAGCCCAAGTTCCTCGACGTTAACCTTCTTGCCTTCGAGAGGGGTTTCAACTACTGATGAAATACGATTTCACCAAAAAGATCGACCGGTTGAACACCGGCGCATATAAGTACGACTTCATGCCCGAGCCCTTAAGGGGTTCGGGCATTGTCCCAATGACGGTCGCCGATATGGAGTTTTCCGCTCCGCCCAAGGTGAACGAAGCTGTCGCCAAGGCGGCTTTCCACGGCTGTTACGGCTACACCGGCCCGCAGGGCGAGTATCTTGAGGCGGTCAGGCATTGGCAGAAGACCCGCCACGATTGGGATATAGAGGACGATTGGTACGTCGTCACCAACGGCGTCGTGCAGGCGCTCGGCGTCGCCGTGCGCGCGTTCACGAAAGAGGGCGACGGCGTCATAATCCAGACGCCCGTCTATCACCCCTTCTACGGCGCGGTCAGGGACAACGGAAGGCGCATCGTCGAGAATCCGCTTATCGCGAACAACGGCAGATACGAGATGGACTTTGACGACCTTGAAAAGAAGGCGTCCGATCCCTCCGTCAAAATGATGCTCCTCTGCAGTCCTCACAACCCCATCGGGCGCGTCTGGACTGCGGACGAGCTTTCAAGGGTCGCCGATATCGCGAAGCGGCACGGTATCCTCGTCGTCAGCGACGAGATACATAACGACCTCATAATGCCCGGAAATACCCATACGGTATTCGCGAAGGTCCCCGGCGCTTCAGACAACTGCGTCGTCTGCACCGCCATATCGAAGACCTTTAACCTCGCCGGGCTCTCCTGCTCCAACATATTCGTTCCCAACGCCCTGCTTAAGGAGAAGTTCGCCGAGCAGGCGCACCGGGACGGCTGCGGCTGCGTGCCGTACATCGCAAGGTTCGCGACCATCGCCGCTTATAACGAGTGCGCCGATTGGCTCGACGAGCTAATAAGCGTGATAAGGAGCAATTACGCGCTCCTTTGCGATTTCATTTCGGAGCGCCTGCCCGAGTTTACCGTTACGCCTCTTGAAGGCACGTATCTTGCCTGGATCGACATGCGCCCGCTCGGGCTGGATCACAAGGCGCTGACCGAGTTCCTTGTCGAAAAGGCAATGATCGCCGATAACGACGGCGAAATGTTCGGCTCCGCAGGCGAGGGCTTCAGAAGATGGAACCTCGCGCTGCCCGAAAGCGAGCTTCATGCCGCGCTTTCAAGGCTTGAAAAAGCAGTTAAAGAATACCGGAAATGATAGATCTTTCTACACTCAATCCGCCGCAGAGGGAGGCCGTCACGACTGTTGACGGGCCTCTCCTCGTGCTTGCGGGCGCGGGCAGCGGCAAGACCCGCGTGCTCACATACAGGATAGCGAACCTCATCGAAAACCACGGCGTAAGACCGTGGCAGATCCTTGCGCTCACTTTTACCAACAAGGCAGCCTCCGAGATGCGGGAGCGCACCGAAAAGCTGACGGGCACGGACGCGAAGGATATGTGGGTGATGACCTTCCACTCCTTCTGCGCGCGCGTTTTGCGCTATGATATCGAATGCCTCGGCGTCTACACCTCGCAGTTCACGATCTACGACGATAACGACCAGAACACGGTCATTGCAGATATAATCAAAAAGATGGGGCTCGACGAAAAGCGCGTGCCCAAGAATTACATCCGCTCCCTAATATCGGAGGCGAAGAACTCCTCCGACAGACCGGAGCATTATCTTTCCGAGGTCGCCGATACCTCCGGCAAATCGGTCGAGATCTACAAGGAATACCAAAAGCGCCTTGCCGCGGCAAACGCGCTCGATTTCGACGATCTTCTGGTCGTCACGGTAAGGCTGTTCGAGGAATGCCCCGAGGTGCTCGAAAAATACCGCCGCCGCTTCCAATACGTGCTCGTCGACGAGTATCAGGACACCAACACCGTCCAGTACAGGATAGTTAGGCTGCTTTCCGAGGTCAGCCGCAATATCTGCGTCGTCGGCGACGACGATCAGTCGATCTACGGTTGGCGCGGCGCGGACATAAGGAACATACTCGATTTCGAGTCCGATTTCCCCGGCGCGAAGGTCGTCCGGCTCGAGCAGAATTACCGCTCCACAAAGCAGATACTCGACAAGGCGAACCTCGTCATAAGGAACAACAAGGGCAGGAAGGAAAAATCCCTCTGGACGGATAAAAAATCGGGCGAGCCTGTGGAGCTCATCACCTGCGATTCGGAACGCGACGAGGCGTTCACGATAGGCACGATAATCGCGCAGGGTCGAAGAAGGGGCCGGAGCTATAACGACTACGCCGTGCTATACAGGACGCACGCGCAGAGCCGCGTTATAGAGACCACCCTTCAGCAGAGCTTTCGCATACCCGTTTCACTTATCGGCGGCACGCGTTTCTATGAATACAAAGAGGTCAAGGACGTGCTCGCGTACCTCAGGCTGATCGCCAACACCAACGACGACGTGGCGTTCCGCCGCATAGTCAACGTGCCCAAAAGGAATATCGGAGCGGCGACGATAAGCGAGCTTGCCGTGCACGCAGATCAGCTCGACGTATCGCTCTTCAACGCCGCGTCGATGGAGGGGATCATCCCGCAGAAGATCGCGGCGAAGCTCTCCCCCTTCATATCGCTCATGGTCGACCTTTTCGCCGCAAGGCGCGAAAAGCCGCTTGACGAGCTTTGTGAGTACGTCATCGAGCGCACCGGCTACATGCAGTATCTTGCCGAGCAGCAGGACGGTCTGCTCGAGACCCGCGTTGAGAATATCGAGGAGCTTGTCGGCGCCATGCGCGAGCATATGGAGGCGAACGCCGGTTCCGACGCCGATATGCTGAACTCCTTCCTTGAGAACGCAGCGCTGCTCTCCGCCTCGGACGATATCTCCGAAGAGGACGGAACGGTCAAGCTGATGACCCTTCACTGTGCTAAGGGGCTCGAATTCCCCGTCGTATTCATGCCCGGCATGGAGGAGAACATATTCCCCTCCTCCCGCTCGCGCGAGGATGAGACCCGCATGGAGGAGGAGCGCAGGCTTTGCTACGTCGGCGTGACGCGCGCAAGGCAGAAGCTCTACCTTATGAACTGCCGCACGAGGATGCTCTACGGCGAAAGGGCGATGAACCTTCCCTCCCGCTTTTTGGAGGAGATGGAGCTTATCGAGCCCGAGCTTTCACGGGGCGGCGCGCGTCCCTTCGGCTTTATGCGCGACCGTTACGGCTCCGGTTCGTTCGGCATGGAGCCCAGATCTCAAAGCTATACGCCGAAGACGGCTTATCAAAAGCCCGCCGTTCCGGTAAAACCCAAGCCCGCTCCGACGCAGGGCTTCGGCTTCGGCGCGGCGCCCTCCCCCGCTCCCGCGGCGGGTGGAAAGACCGTCGTCGGTTCAGCTTACAGGGTAATGCAGCACGTCGTACACGATAAATTCGGCAGGGGCGTTATAACGAACGTATCCGGTTCCGGCAATACGGCAACAATAACCGTGGATTTTGAAAAGGTCGGCGTGAAGCGGCTCGCCGCCGCGTACGTTTCAATGAAACTCGAGGACTGACGGAGGTTATATGGATAAGCTTGCAAGAATGCGTGAATTGACGGACAGGATCAACGAGCTTGCACGGGCGTATTACGTTTACGACGCCTCCCCTGCGAGCGACGCGGAGTATGACGCGCTGTTCGACGAGCTTGTCTCTCTCGAAAAGGAAACGGGCGTCGTGCTGAACGATTCGCCCACTCACCGCGTCGGCGGCGCTCCGCTCTCCGAATTTGAGGAGCACGCCCATATAAGAAGGCTTTGGAGCCTTGACAAAGTCAAGACCTTTGAGGATCTTACCGATTGGGCGAACAAATGCGGCAATAACGAAAAGTTCATTCTGGAATACAAATTCGACGGGCTGACCGTCAATCTGACTTACGACGGCGGCGAGCTCGTTTACGCCGCCACCCGCGGCAACGGCATCGTCGGCGAAGGCATCCTCCCGCAGGCGAAGACGATCAAGAGCATCCCCCTCTCCATCCCCTTCAAGGGAAAGATGGAGGTGCGCGGCGAATGCTATATGCGCATCTCGGTGCTCGAGGCGCTTAACAGCGTTTCGACCGAACAGCTCAAGAACCCGCGCAACGCCGCCGCGGGCGCGCTTCGCAACCTCGATCCAAAGGTTACGGCGGCAAGGAAGCTCGATTTCACCGCTTACGACGTGGGCTATATCGAGGGAAAGAGCTTCAAATACCAGACCGAAATGCTCTCCTTCCTGAAGGAAAACGGCTTCCCCGTCAACGACTTCGCGTTCGTCGGCGAGATCGAAAGCGTGCTTGACGAGATCACCGCCGCCAACGAGCGGCGCTTCACGCTCGATTACGATATCGACGGCATGGTAATAAAGCTCAACGATATGGAGCTTGCGGAGAAGCTCGGGTACACCGACAGATTCCCGCGCGGCGCGATAGCTTATAAATTCGCCGCCGAGGAGCAGACGACCGTTATTAAGGACATCACCTGGGAGGTCGGACGCACGGGCAAACTTACGCCGCTCGCGCACGTGGAGCCGGTGGAGCTGATGGGCGCGACCGTCAGGAAGGCTACGCTCAACAATTACGACGACATCAAAAGGAAGCGCGTCGGCGTGGGCACGCGCGTGTTCATACGCCGCTCCAACGACGTTATTCCGGAGATACTCTCGAGCGTCGACGACGGCGAGCCCGAAAACCCCGTTATGCCGCCCGTAAAATGCCCTTTCTGCGGGGCGCACGTAGAACAGCGCGGCGCGCATCTGTTCTGCACGAACTCGCTCTCCTGCACGCCGCAGATAACGGCAAGGCTCGCGCATTTCGCCTCGAGGGACGCGATGGATATAGAGGGCTTCTCCGAAAAGACCGCCGAGCTGCTGATCAACGAAACGGGACTCCGCAATATCCCGGAGCTTTACGAGCTCAACGAAAAGAGCTTCCACGGTCTTGCGGGCTTCGGCGACAAGCGCGTTTCCAACGTGCTCTCCGCGATCGAAAAGAGCAAGGACCGCCCGCTCGCCTCGTTCATATTCGCGCTCGGGATACCCAACGTCGGCATAAAGACCGCAAGGGATATCGCTTCCGTATTCGGCACGCTCGAACGCTTCCGCGCGGCCTCGTTCGAGGAGCTCGTCGCGATAAAGGACGTCGGCGATATAGTTGCGGACAGCATAATCAGCTTCCTTAAGGATCCTTCGCTCTCCTCGCAGATAGACCGGCTTTTGGAGCTCGGCGTTAAGCCCCGCCCCGTTGAAAAGGACGATTCGCCCCGCCCGCTCGAGGGGAAGACCCTCGTCGTAACGGGTACGCTCGAAAGGATGGACCGCCGCTCGATAGAGGCGCTTATCGGCAGCCTCGGCGGAAAGGCGGCGGGCAGTGTAAGCAAAAAGACCGATTACGTCGTCTGCGGCGAAAACGCCGGCTCGAAGCTCGATAAAGCGAGGGAGTTAGGCGTCAAGGTGCTCTCCGAATCGGAATTCTTCTCTATGATAGGCATGTAAGATGAGGATAGGAAAACTGACAAACGAACAGCTCGACGAGCTGATATTGAAAAAGCTCAAGCATACCCGGAGCGAGGTCGTCTGCGCCCCGAGCGTGGGCGTGGACTGCACCGCGGTAAAGCTTGAAAACGGCCTGGCTTCGCTCTCCTGCGATCCCATAACCGCCGCCGGCTCCGACATAGGCCGGCTCACCGTCAACGTCTCCTGCAACGACGCGGCGGCTTCGGGCGCGGAGCCTATAGGGCTTATGATAACGCTGCTCCTTCCCCCCTCCGTTACCGAGGAGGAGATCGGCGCCGTCATGGACGAGATAGTCGCCGCGGCGGAGGCGTCCCACGTGGACGTGATCGGCGGGCATACCGAGATCACCCCCGCCGTGAACCGAATCGTAACCTGCGCGACGGTGATCGCAAAGCCCGTCGGGGAGGATTTCATCTCTCCCAAAGGCATGATGCTCGGCGACGATATCGTCATAACGAAGCACGCGGGGCTCGAGGGCGCGCTCATAATGGCGGACAAGCTTCCCGCTGACTCCGACGTTCTTTCTGTCGCTGAGCTTGGATCCGTGCGTTCCTTCGCGGAGCTTACGAGCGTCGTCAAGGAGGGGCTGTATGCCGCGAAAAACGGCGCGCACGCCATGCACGACGTTACCGAGGGAGGCATTTTCGGCGCCCTTTGGGAGATGAGCGCCGCCTCCGGCATTGGTATCGAATTCGATATCGGCTCCATCCCCGTGCATCCCGTTACACGCAAGCTAAGCGCGTATTACGGCGTGAATCCGTATAAGCTCATCTCAAGCGGGAGCATGCTCATCGCCTGCAATGACGGCGAAAAGCTCGTTAAGGGCTTAAAGACACTCGGCATAGACGCCGCCGTAATAGGAAAAGCCGTCGATAACGGCGGGGTCGTCCGCTCGTTCGGCGGCAGGCTCGTCGAACCTCCCGAGGCGGACGAGATCTATAAGGTCTGATAATAAGATAAGCTTAAAAAAGGAACCGGGGACGATCCATCCCCGGTTTGTTCATAATATACGGACGAGGCATTACTTGCCGACACTTACATACTCCTCTATCCTTGCGATCTCGTCCTTATTCAATCCGCCCATCTCAAGATAGCTCTCTCCGCCCTTTTTAAGATCGAGCGTGTTTATATCCGCGCCTTTTTCGGCGCCGCACATGCAGTACAGGAAATCATACACGTTGCCGAGTATCGCCTCGTATTTTTCCGGTTCATCTGCTTTGTTCACGTTATAATAATTATCATAGGTGATCATGTAATCGTCGATGATCGACTCTGCGGAAGATCCGGACAGCGCAAGCAAAAGCGCGCATACGAAGCCCGTCCTGTCCTTCCCCTCAACACAGTGTATAAGGCACGGTCCGTCAAGCTCCGTCATTGCAAGGAGCGCCTCCGAAACGGACTTTGCGAACGCCTCGGACCGATAGTTCGCGTTCAAAGCAAGGAGCAGAACGTTCCCCTCCCGGTACAGCGAATCATAGTATTGAGAAGCGAAGCCCTCCGCAGCGACATAGGAGGCATACTTTTCCTCATTATCGGAGAGGTTGATCACGAATCTTATCCCGGCTTCCTCACATAGGCGGTTCGCATATGCGGCGCGGCAATGCTGATCGTCGCAGGGTGACGCGGAACGATAGAACTTGTTTTCTTTCAGACCTTCGCCTTTGATCACGCGGAAATTGGCAAATATCACGTCCGAAGTGAAATCGTTCCTGTCATCGGAATAGCTCAGCGCAAAAAGTTCCTGTACGTCCTTGTATTTTCCGGCGGCGTTGAGCGTGATCGTGACGGAAGAGGATCCGGTCATGCCGAACTCCTCCCAAGTGCCGGCGCCGTAATTCCTTGCGATCACCGGATGCGGATACCCCGGATATCCGCAGAGGAGTATTTCGCCGACGGGCACGTAATAGCCCGAATAATATGGGATATCCTTAAAGTTTTCTCCGTTATCGAAGGTTATATCGACGCTGTCGCCGAAGCTGAAGCCCATAGCGTTGAACTCGTCTATCGAAGGACTAATGTATACGTTGCCGAATTCCTCGTCCTTTTCGACTCCGATACTGCCCGTGGATATCTCAGCCTTTTTTCCGGCGCAGCCTCCGAATGCTGCCGCGATCATAACAGCGGCGAGCAGTAAACAGCACATTTTCTTGATTCTCACGATGTTTTCTCCTTTCACGACCGGTCGTTGCATCCATACCGCAGCGCGGCGGCTTAATAAAGAAAACCGAGTCAGATACGATCCTTCCCGGTTTTCCCGCTTCTTTACTGTTCCTTTTTCAGCTTCCTTACCCTTTCCGCGGTGAAGTCCTTCGTCTTCACCCAAAGGCCCTGGAGCTGTTTTTTATGCGTGCAGAGCTTCTCGGTGCAGTTCGCGCATTTAAGGTAATCGTTAGTGCTTTCGGCGAACCGCTCGGGATGGATGTAGAATGTGATCTCCCACCTTGCGAGCAGAATGATGGACATACCGAGCAGCGTCCACGCATAGACGTTTTTGATAAATATGAGCGGCGTGAACATCATCGCGTAGTCCCAGTTGTAGATGCGGCATGCACTGCAGCATTTGTTCTTCATGAACCAGGTCTGGAATGGACAGAAGAACAGTATGCAGATCATATCGCAAACCGAGTACGCGCAGGACAGAAGCAGCATTATGCCGTCGTCCAGTATCTTCAGCATATAGAGCGCGCCGAATATGAAATTGAACGCGATCCAGACGAGCGCAACGAGCATTACCGCGTTGTTGTCCTGGATATCTATCTCGGTTTTGCCGGACTTGATATAGTTCCGTTTGAACTGTTTCTGGCAGCCGGGGCTCTCAAGCTTGGACGGGAAGAAGCGCAGGATCATCTCGACGACGAACACTGCGAATATTATCTTCATATAAACATGAGAATACTTAAACGGGCTGTACATCGTGATGTTATGGCTTATCTTGCCTATCACGTAAAATGCCAGAGCGGCAAGCAGCAGGCCGGAGCGATAAACAAGCTTGATATAATGCATCGTGCTTACCGGAGTAAGCTTGATGCGATCATTTTTATTTGTTTTCGCGCCCTCTTTTGGAGCTTTTTTATCCTTTGCCTTCATCAGAACAAATCCCCCGATGGATCGTTTATCTCAAGCCTACGCGGCTGTACGCGAGGTCGAGCGTTTGCTGCGCCTTCTCCTGCGCCTTGCGAGCGCCCGCTTCGAGCACGCCGTCAAGGTACGCTTTGTCGTCGAGTATGCGGCGGTATTCACTCTGAACAGGCTCCAGCTCGGCAATAACGGCCTCCGCGACGGCGCCTTTCAGCTTGCCGTAGCCGCAGCCCTCGAAGCATTTGACCGCCTCGTCCATGGTCTTGCCGGTGCACGCGCAGAAGATCGTCAAAAGATTGTTGCAGCCGAAGCGGCCCTCCTCATAGGCGATGACGGGCTCGCAGTCGGTGACGGCCTTCTTGAACTTCTTTGTGATCACGGCGGGCTCGTCCAGCATGGAGATATAGCCGTTGGGGTTGGTATCCGTCTTGCTCATCTTATGCTCGGGATCCTGAAGCCCCATTATGCGCGCGCCGAATTTGGGCATTACGGGTTCCGGCACGACGAAAGTCTCGCCGAAGGCGTTGTTGAAGCGTATCGCGATGTTCCTCGCCAGCTCTACGTGCTGCTTCTGATCGTCGCCAACCGGGACCTGATGCGCGCCGTAAATGAGTATGTCCGCCGCCATGAGCACCGGATAGGTGAAAAGACCGGCGTTGATGTTGTCCGCATGCTTGGCGGATTTATCCTTGAACTGCGTCATCCTGGAAAGCTCGCCCATGTAAGTGGTGCAGCCGAGCAGCCATGAAAGCTCCGCGTGCTGGGGAACGTGGCTCTGGATAAAGAGCGGGCTCCTCTCGGGATCTATGCCGCACGCAATCAGAAGCGCCGCCATGGAGCGGGTCTGTGCGCGAAGCTCGTCCGGATCGTTCCTCACGGTAAGGGCGTGCATGTCCGCGACCATATAATAGCAGTATTTATCGTCCTGCTGCATGAGCTTCCAGTTGCGGAGAGCCCCTATGTAATTGCCCAGCGTGGGAATGCCCGTGGGCTTGATGCCGCTCAAAATGATCTTCTTTTCCATTAAGAACCCTCCTTTTTTGCGCCCCTTTCAGAGCAAATGTATTTCCTGCATTTATACCACACAGGAAGGAAAATGTCAAGCCCCGAAAAGAACGGAACCTATTATAATATATTACGTACAAACACCGTTTTTTTCACCTCCCCTCATTGTTTTTGGCGCCAAAAAGCGTTACAATCAGTATATGGAAAAAACCCCGAAAAGCTTTTCTTAAAGGAGTAACACTATGAAAAAACTTCTCAGTCTGTTCATTGCCCTCGCTATGCTGTTCACTGCGTTCAGCGCGTTCGCAATGCCCGGCAGGGACGGCGAAGACGATGATTTCGTCATGCCCGACGCAATGATCTTCTTCACCAATGACGTTCACTGCGGCATTGAGGACGGCTGGGGCTACGCAGGCGTAGCCGGCACCAGGGAGCTCGTTCAGGAGCTCGGCATCGACTCTCTTCTGGTCGACGCGGGCGATCACGTTCAGGGCGGCCCGATCGGCACCCTCAGCCACGGCCAGTACATAATCGACATCATGAACGCCGCGGGCTACGATCTCGCCATCCCCGGCAACCATGAGTTCGACTACGGCATGGATCAGTTCTTCAACCTTGTCGATTCCGCCGATTATCCCTACATCTCCTCGAACTTCATGCATTATGAGAACGGCGCACCCACCGATCTCGTATTCGACGCTTATAAGCTGTTCGAGCTCGGCGGACACAGCGTTGCCTTCGTCGGCATCACCACCCCCGAAGCCATCACCAAGTCCACCCCCACCTATTTCCAGGATGCGAACGGCAATTACATCTACGGCTTCTGCCAGGATTCCACCGGTGAAATGCTCGTTGAGGCGGCTCAGGACGCCGTTGACGCCGCCCGTGCCGAGGGCGCCGAGTACGTATTCATACTCGCCCACACCGGTATAGACGAGCAGAGCTCCCCCTGGACGACCAACGAGATCGTCTCCCGTCTGCACGGCATCGACGCTTATATCGACGGTCACAGCCACAGCGTCTTCAACGAGGTCATGCAGGACGCCGACGGCAACGACGTTCTCGTCGCCCAGACCGGCACCAAGCTTGCGAACCTCGGTATGCTCAGCATATTCCCCGACGGCAGCCTCCGGATCGATGTCCAGGCCGCCGACGATGAGCAGACCTTAATTATCCCCGATCCCGAAGTCGACGAGCTCATCCAGCAGATCAAGGCTCAGTATGAAGAGCTCCTCCATGAGGTAGTCGCTTACACTCCCTTCGATCTCGTTGTGAACGATCCCGCGACCGGCAACCGTATGGTCCGCTCCCGCGAGACCAACCTCGGCGACCTCTGCGCCGACGCTTACAGGACCCTCCTCGGCGCCGATATCGCTTTCGTCAACGGCGGCGGCATCCGTGCGAACATTAACGAGGGTGAGATCACCTTCGAAAACGTCATCAACGTTCACCCCTTCGGCAACGAGGCCTGCCTCGTTGAGGTCACCGGTCAGCAGATACTCGACGCTCTCGAAATGGGCTCCCGCATGTGCCCCAACGAGAACGGCGGTTTCCTGCAGGTAGCGGGCATCACTTATGAGATCCATACCGCGCTTGAGCCCAACGTAATAGTCGGCGAAGACAAGATGTGGCAGGGTCCCGCGGGGATCCCCTACCGCGTACAGAACGTCATGGTCATGGATCGTGAGACGGGCGAATACCAGCCCCTCGATCTTGAGAGGGTCTACACTCTCGCATCCCATAACTACATGCTCCTCAACCAGGGCGACGGCTTTGCGATGTTCGGCAGGAACAACGTGACCATCCTTCAGGAGGACGTCATGATCGACAACGCTGTGCTCATCAACTACATCCAGTCGATGCCCGGCGGAGAGGTCGACGGCGTCGAATACGAGCATATCGTCGAGGGTTATGAGGATCCCTACGGCGAGGGCAGGATCGTCATCGTCGAAAACGAGGAATCCGATACCATGGGCGACGTCAACGGCGATAAAACGGTCGACGCCGCAGACGCTCTGATCGTTATGCGCTATTCCATGGGCATCGGCGAGATCTATGAGCCGAATATGCCCTACGCCGACGTTAACGGGGACGGCGTCGTGGATCTGGCGGACGCGCTGCTTATCATCCGCTACTCGATGGGATTGATAGACGGCTTCCCGGCTGCAGACCCCGAATAAACCGATAAGCAAAACTCCCGGAGGAAACCCTCCGGGAGTTTTATTATGCCTTGTTTCAGATGCCCATCTCTTCCTTGACTTCCCTGAAGCACTTCACGGCGAAGTCAAGATCTTCCTTGGTGTGACCCGCGGAAACCTGTGTGCGGATCCTGTCCTTGCCCTTGGGCACGACGGGATAGCAGAAGCCAACCACGTAAACGCCCTTATCGAGCATCCTGCGCGCGAACTCCTGAGCGATCTTCGGGTCGTAGAGCATGACGGGCACGATGGGATGGGTGCCCTCGATCACGTCGAAGCCGACCTTGCCGAGCTGCTCGCGGAAGTACTTGGTGTTCTCGTGCACCTTATCGCGGAGCGCGGTGGACTCGTTCAGCATATCGATGACCTTGATGGAAGCAGCGCAGATAGCGGGAGCGAGCGTGTTGGAGAAGAGATAAGGACGGCTCTTCTGACGGAGCATGTCGACGATCTCCTGACGGGCGCAGGTGTAGCCGCCGGACGCGCCGCCCATTGCCTTGCCGAGGGTGCCGGTGATGATGTCGACACGACCCATTACGCCGCATGCCTCGTGAGTGCCCTTGCCGTGCTCGCCCATGAAGCCGACCGCATGGCTGTCGTCGACCATAACGAGAGCGCCGTACTCATCCGCGAGATCGCAGATGGCGGGAAGGTTCGCGATGATGCCGTCCATGCTGAATACGCCGTCGGTGGCGATGAGCTTGATGCGGCAGTCCTTGGCGGCCTCGAGCTGGGCCTTCAGGTCTTCCATATTGTTGTTCTTATAGCGGAAACGATGCGCCTTGCAGAGGCGTACGCCGTCGATGATGGAGGCATGGTTGAGCTCGTCGGAGATGATGGCGTCGTCCGGCCCGAGGATGGTCTCGAACAGACCGCCATTCGCGTCGAAGCAGGAGGTGTAGAGTATGCAGTCGTCCATCTCAAGGAAGTCGGCGAGCTTGCGCTCGAGCTCCTTATGGATCTCCTGAGTGCCGCAGATGAAGCGAACAGAGGAAAGACCGTAGCCCCACTTATCGTAGCTCGCCTTGGCGGCGGCTATGATCTCGGGATTATTGGCAAGCCCGAGGTAGTTGTTTGCGCACATATTGAGCACGCCCTTCGCCTTGGTGGTGTCGATCCTTGCGCGCTGCTCGGTGGTGATGATGCGCTCCTCACGCCAGGTGCCCGCCTCGCGGATGGCGTCGAGCTCTTTCCTGAAAATGTCATAAGCCTGTTTCATACGTGTTGCTCCTTTATAATGAATTCCTTATTTGGTCCAATCGAGTACGACCTTGCCGCTCATGCCGCTGTTCATGGCCTCGAAGCCCTTCTCGAAATCGCGGTAATTGAAACGGTGGGTGATCATGGGAGAAAGATCGAGACCTGCCTCGACCATAGCGCCCATCTTGTACCAGGTCTCGAACATTTGCCTGCCGTAGATGCCCTGGAGGGTGAGTCCCTTGAATATGACCTCATTCCAGTCAACGGAGGTGCCGGGCTTTGCAATGCCGAGGAGGGCGACCTTACCGGCGTTCCTCATGGCGGAGATCATCTGGTTGAGCGCAATGCCGGAACCGGACATCTCAAGACCTACGTCGAAGCCCTCGGTCATGCCGAGCTCCTTCATAACGTCCTCGAGCTTCTCCTTGGTGGTGTTGACGACCCTGGTCGCGCCCATCTTCTTCGCCATGCCGAGGCGGTAATCGTTGATATCGGTAACGACGACCTTGCGTGCGCCGTTCTGACGGCAGATGCCCGCCGCCATCATGCCGATGGGGCCAGCGCCGGTGATGAGGACGTCCTCGCCTATCACGTCGAACATGAGCGCGGTATGGGTGGCGTTGCCGTATGCGTCGAAGAAGGAGATGATGTCCTCCGGAATATCCCAGGTGATGGGTATGACGTTCCTTGCGGGGATGCAGATATACTCCGCGAACGCGCCGTTGCGCTGAACGCCGACGCCCTGAGTCTTGGCGCAGAGATGGCTCTTGCCGGAGCGGCAGTTCCTGCAGTGACCGCAGGTGATATGACCTTCACCGGAAACGAGCTGACCGATCTCAAGCCCCTCTACCCCTTCGCCGAGCGCGGCGATCTCGCCCACGTACTCATGACCGATGGTCACGGGGGGCTTTACGTGCGTCTGGCTCCACGGATCCCAGTTGTAGATATGAACGTCCGTGCCGCAGATAGCGGTCTTGTGGATCTTGATGAGGACTTCGCCGTGATGTACCTCGGGCACGGGTACCTGCATCAGGGTAAGCCCGGGAGCAGCTTCGGTCTTGACAAGAGCATCCATCATTGTTTTCATAGTTTTTTCCGTCCTTTTTTGAGAATTTATTTGTTCAGCAGTTTCTCGAGCGCGGCAAGCTTGATGGCGAGGCACAATACCTGCATCGCCTGGGTAAGCTCGTCACAGGGCGGGAAGCTGGGAGCTATACGAAGGTTCTGATCCTTGGGATCGTTCTTGTAGGGATAGGTCGCGCCCGCGCCGGTCATAACGACGCCCGCGTCCTTGCAGAGAGCGTGCACGCGCTTCGCGCAGCCCTCCATCACGTTGAGCGAAACGAAGTAGCCGCCGGTGGGCTTATGCCAGGTGGCAATGCCGAGCGGCGCGATCTCGTTCCCGAGCGTTTCGAGGACTATGTCGAACTTGGGCTTCAGCACCGCGGCATGCTTCTTCATATGCTCGTGTACGCCGGCGGCGCTGCCGAAGAACTTGACGTGGCGCAGCTGATTGAGCTTATCATACGAAATGATCTGCGCATTCCAAAGCTTCTTCATGTACGCCATATTATCCTCCGAGCAGCAGAAGCAGCTAACGCCCGCACCGGGGAACGTGATCTTGCTGGTGGAAGCGAACTCGAATACCATATCGGGATTGCCGCCGAGCCTGCATGCCTCGAGTATGTTGAGGAAGGGCACGAAGGGACCGTCGAACTCATGCACGCAGTAGGCGTTGTCCCACATGAGCAGGAAATCGGGAGCGGCGGGCTTCATGTTGGCAAGGCGATAGATGGTCTCCTCGCTGTAAACGACGCCGTCTGGATTCGAGTACTTGGGAACGCACCACATACCCTTTACCTCGGGATCCTTGATGAGCTCCTCCACCATATCCATATCGGGACCGTTATCGAGAAGCGGTATCGTTATCATCTCGATGCCGAAGGACTCGCAAATGGTGAAATGCCTGTCATAGCCGGGAGCGGGACAGATGAATTTAACGCGGTCGAGCTTCGCCCATTTTTCGGGAGAATGCAGCAGACCGTGCGTGAACGCCTTTGCTATGACGTTATACATAAGCTCCAGAGATGCGCTTCCGCCCATGAACACCTGCTCGTACTTGACGCCCAAAAGCTCCGCAAAAAGCCTGCGGCAGGCGGGAAGACCCATGAGCTCGCCGTAGTTGCGCGCCTCCACCCCGTCCATCTTCGTCTCGGAAGGGTCGATGTACATATTGAGCATTTCGTCGGAGAGCGCAAGCTGCTCCAAACTCGGCTTGCCCCTCGACATATCGAGCTTCAAGCCCCTTGCTTTCAGCTCCTCATACTGAGCGAGCGCCGAATCGTACAGAGCCTCTTTTTCCTCACGGCTCATTTCAAAAACTGTAGGCATTTAGATGATACCTCCGCTTATGATATTGGCATACATACGCCTTATAAATTATAGTCCTTTTGGCAGGTAGTGTCAAATATATATTGATGAAAAAAGCCCCGGAGATCATCCCCCGGAGCCGAGCCGAAAATACCGTTTTCCTTAATCCTCTGCGCTGTCGATCATTTGTCTGACGACGTTCATAAGGTCATCGGAGAGCGCTTCCTTTCTGATCGCGATCTCCTCCTCTCCCATGGAGTTAATGTCGAACACGCCGTTTACAGTGTAGTTTACTCCATTATAACCAAAGTAGTACCCAATGGAGCACCTTCCGGCAGCTCCATACTCCGGTTCAGCCGATACGCTGCTGTCCTCGTGAAAGCCGATATGGACACCCTTATACTCATAATTGTGCCCGACCTGCCCGGCATCCCCATTTTGGGCGTAGACGTTCCAAAAATACTCACCTTCTGCAGAATGGCCGCTTATCCCGTAATAACCGATCAGTTTTGCATACCTTGACCTGTCAGTCAAGCTGGCTCCAACGTCATAATCGTACTTCGTGTGGAGCAGCGACAGATCGGGATAGAGCAATTCAAACCCATCTTTTTCCATCCCGTTTTTCAGTTCCTCAACGGTGTCGAAGTTCTTGATCGGCTGCGGGTAGACCGGCCAGGTCTTATAGATCTTGACGCAGCCGACCACCCCGAGGGCAAGCACCCCGACAAGTATCAGCGCGAGGCAAGACGCCATAATCGTTTTGATAATATTCTTCCTCCTCACTCTTTTATAGGATTCCGCTATCTTTTTTTCGTGCTCCTCGTCATATGCAGACCGAACGATACCGTCTGAGGCAAGCATCTTGTCATATTCCTCCCAACAGGAAGGGCAAGTCTTTATGTGCTCCTCGACCGCGCGCGTCGTCTCCTCACTGCATACTTTATCGTGATAGAGCGGCAAAAGATCTTTGATTATATTGCAGGAAATGCTCATTCTATCCTCTCCTTTATCATGTTCTTGGCTCTGTGGAAGGTAACTCGCGCCCAGCTTTCGGTCTTTTGGTGGAGCGAGGCGATCTGTGCGAAAGACAGTTCCCCGAAGACCCTTTGCCAGAAAACCTCGCGGTAGGGCTCGTCAAGCTCGTGCAATACGGCGTGTATCTTCATGGACGTCTCTTTATCCGCGAGCCTGTCCTCGACAGAGGGGCTTTCGTCGGCCAGCTCCTCCGGGAACTCCGTCAACCGCCGGTGCTTCTTGAGGTAGCTGTAATACGTGTTCTTTGCGATCCCGCAGGCCCAAACGCTGAATTTGCAGTCGCCGCGAAAGGACCCTATCTTTTTGAAGACCTTAAAGAAGGTCTCCTGCGTAAGCTCCTCCGAAAGGCTTGGGTCGGAGGTGAGCTTCAACAGATATGAATAGACCTCCGGATAAAAATCGCGGTACAGTTTTTCGAAATCAGCCAGGCTCATCACCCCCTTTACGTATAAGAGACTCCCGCAGCCGCGTTTCGTTACAATTTTTATTATAGCATATTTCGCCGGCATGTGGTATAATCCCCGCGGGTAGGAATATGCAGGTCACAGTCTGGACGTTTTTGATAGTGTGCCCGCTCGTTTTCCTTGCGGGATTCGTGGACTCCGTCGCCGGCGGCGGGGGCGTTATTTCGCTGCCCGCATATCTTATCGCGGGCGTGCCCGTCAAGCTCGCGGCGGGTACGAACAAGCTCGCAAACGGCTGCGGTACGGCGCTCGCCTCATATAAATACGCAAAAAGCGGCAACGTCGATTGGCGCGCCGCGATACCGGCGGGCGTGTTCTCCCTGATAGGGTCGACGCTCGGCACTTCGCTCGCCGTGTATATGCCCGACAGGATACTTGAAATAATAATCGTTTCGGCGCTCCCCCTCGTCGCCCTGATGCTCTTCTTCTCAAAGGGCTTCGGCATGGAGGAAAAGCCCTCAAAGTCAAAGGGAAAAACGGTGTTCCTCGCCTCCCTTATCGGGCTTGTGATAGGCTGTTACGACGGGCTCGTGGGTCCCGGTACGGGCACATTCCTCGCGCTCGCGTTCTCGATGATACTCGGCTATACGCTCCTTAAATCCTCCGGCTGCGCGAAGATCGCGAACCTCTCCTCCAACGTCGCCTCGCTCGTCGTTTACCTTATCCACGGCGACGTGCTCTTTTCGATCGGCATACCCGCCATCGCATGCTCGATGCTCGGCAACTGGCTCGGCTCGCGCTTTGCCATAAAAGGCGGAAGCAAAAAGATCCGCATCGTAATGTTCTTCGTACTCGGACTGCTGTTTATTAAGATCGGGCTGAAGCTTTTCGGCGTTGAAGGGTTCTGAAACGATCGAGTGTTTTTTTGAGCGAAAAACTGTGACAATAGAGTGACAATAGGATTCGTTTTTGCTCTTTTTTTCAATTCGACTAAAGAGCAAAAGTGCTGAAAATCCTTGAAATCTCAGCACTTTTTTGGTCTGGGTGAGTGGATTTGAACTTCCGGCCTCGGGGCGGACGGCTGCTCACGCAGCAATGCCGCCCGTTGAATGCCTTTTCATACATCCACCGGATGTTTGAAATCGCGAATTTCGCGACCGGCATTCAACCCCTCTTAGGCTTCAAGAGGCCGGAACTTCATACCAAAACGACAAAAAACAGGAAGTCGATGACTTCCTGTTTTTAGTGGTCTGGGTGAGAAGATTTGAACTTCCGGCCTCTTGAACCCCATTCAAGCACGCTACCAAACTGCGCTACACCCAGTTGCTTGACGCATGGTGTATTATAGTCCTAAAGGCAGTGAATGTCAAGCACAAATTAAAGTATATTTATCAGACGCCGCCCTGTTCTGTCGCAATTCTTAAAATACGATTCTTCCTTACACCACCTGGAACAGATAAAACTTCAGATAATCCGTCTCCTTCACGGTCGGGAGGATCGGATGATCCGGCGCCTGCTGGCGCGCCTCTATCTGGCGGAGGGTAACGCCCGCATCATGCGCCGCCTCGCGGAGCATGGACCTGAACATATCGTCGTACATGAAATGTGAGCACGAGCAGGTGGCAAGATATCCGCCGCGAGGCAGGATACGCATCGCCTTCATGTTGATCTCCTTATAGCCCTTATACGCGTTTTTCGCCGTCGCAGAAGACTTTGTGAACGCCGGCGGGTCGAGGATTATAAAATCATAGTCCCTCGAGCGTTTTTCGTAAAGCTCCGTCAGCAGATCGAAAACGTCCGCCGTGATAAAATCCATATCGATCCCGTTGAGTGCGGCGTTCGCCTTTGCGAGCTCTATCGCCTGCGGGGAGATATCGACGGCCGTCACCTTTTCGGCGCCGCCCAGCGCCGCGTTCAGCGCGAACGCGCCGGTGTGCGTGAAGCAGTCGAGCACCCTTCGGCCCTTCGCGATGCGCTTTACAGCGAGGCGGTTGTATTTCTGGTCGAGGAAGAAGCCCGTCTTCTGCCCGTTTATATAGTCGACGTCGTATTTGATGCCGTTCTCGGTGATCACGGCGCGCCCGTCAAGATCCGTCCGCAAGCCCTCGTGCCGATAAAACGCCTTGTACTCCTCCATCCCCTCGAGCGCGCGTATCGCGGAATCGTTTCTTTCGTAAACTGCGTCGACGGTTTCGCCGAGCGAGCGAAGATAGTCGACCAGCGCGGGGATGATGATATCCTTCCTCACGTCCGTGCCGAGGCAGAGGCTCTCGATCACGAGCACGCTCCCGAATTTGTCGACGGTGAGCCCCGGGAGCATGTCCGCTTCGCCGAAAACGAGGCGGCAGGAATCAAAATCCTCCCCCATGACCTGGCGGCGGTAATCGACGGCGTATTTGACGCGCCTTTGATAAAACGCCTCGTCAAAGCGGTCGTTCGCGTTGGTCGATATTACGCGCACCCTTATCTTGCTTTTGGAATTGACGTACCCCGTGCCGAGGTAATTCCCCTTCGCGCCGCGAACGTCCGCAAGCGCGCCGTCGGGACAGACCTCGCTCATATCGACGACTTCCTCCCCATACACCCAGGGATGCCCGTTTTTAAGCGAAAGCTCCGCCTTTTTGGTGACGGTGTAAACAGGGTAATTCCTTTCCATGGTCAAGCTCTCCTTCCATTTCTTTCAACACGATTTTAGCAGAGAAACGCGCTCCCGTCAAGAAAAGTCGGCGCGGCAAAACGATTCGGAATTCATTACGGACAATAAAACAAAGCCCGAACGGGCGCTCCCGCGGGCTCTGTATGTCCCTTATTCTCAGTTCATGCCGCTGCCGGGATTCATGTTGCTCTCTGCGTAGCGGATCATGCGCTTTACCATCTCGCCGCCGATGGAACCGGCCTCGCGGGAGGTAAGGTCGCCGTTGTAACCCTGCTTGAGGTTGACGTTCATGGAGGACGCTACCTCATTCTTGAACTGCTGAAGGCGGCTCTTGTACTCGCGGTTGGAGCCGGAGTTTGAACCGGAGCCGTTCATGCTGCCGTTCATATTGTTCATGATGCTTCTCCTTTCCTGTTTTTGATCGCGCCGTTACCTGTCGGACATATCGTTTTCGGCGTACCTGATCATGCGTCTGACCATTTCGCCGCCGACGGAGCCGGCCTCGCGGGAGGTAAGATCGCCGTTATAGCCCTGCTTAAGATCCACGTTCATGGAATTCGCGACTTCGGTCTTGAACTGATCCATCGAGCGCTTCGCCTCGGGCACCGTGATACGGTTTCTCCTTGCCATCTGGTTTCACCTCCTTACGGTTTTTCGCAAACGGCTTATAAAATTCACTTTGCCGTTTCGGTGTTAGTTTGCGTCGGCGCGCATGATATATAACAGGAAATTTTTGAAAACTGCCTGTTTCAAAAACGAGTGCTCCTTTTGGATAGTACTTGCGTTAAGCGAGCAAAGCGAGCGTCGAGGAACCGCTCCTGCGAGATATATCTAAGTAACAAATAAACATGGTATAGCTTGATACCATGCTTTTGTCGGTGAAGGATCATGACAGAAAGATCCTATGTTTCAGTCCTTAACGTATCCGAACTGATTATTTATCACGGCGCGAGCTCGCCGAGCAGCACGCGGTATTTCTGATAGAAGGCGGCGAATTCGCCCGCTTCGATCGCATCGCGTATTTTTTTCATCAGATCGTTGTAAAAATACAGATTGTGCAGTATGCAAAGGCGCATGCCGAGGCGCTCGTCCGCCTTTAGGAGATGGCGGATATACGCGCGGGAATAGCGCCTGCACGCCGGGCAGGAGCAGCTTTCGGAGATGGGCTTGTCGTCGAGCCTGTACCTTTCGGCGACGAGGCGGCGTCTTCCCTCCCAGGTATAGACGTTGCCGTGCTGCGCGCCCTTCAACGGAAAAACGCAGTCGAAAAAATCCACCCCGCGGAACACGCCCTCGACGATATTGACCGGCGTGCCGACGCCCATCAGATACCGCGGCTTGTCAAAGGGCATCACGGGACATACTGCGTCGAGCACGCGGTACATCTCTTGGGCCGATTCGCCGACGGAGAGCCCGCCTATCGCGTAGCCGGGGAGATCGAACGCGGCGATCTGTTTCATATGCCTTACGCGCAGATCGCAGTACACGCCGCCCTGACCGATGCCGAAAAGGAGCTGTTCGCGGTTCGGTGTATCGGGGAGCGAATCGAGCCTTTCGTTCTCCCTCATACAGCGCTCGAGCCAGCGGGTAGTCCTTTCGATCGATCTTTCAACGTAATCATAGGGCGAGGGGTTCTCTATGCATTCGTCGAACGCCATGGCGATGGTCGAGCCGAGATCGGACTGCACCTTCATCGACTCCTCCGGTCCCATGAATATGGACGCGCCGTCGATATAGGAGGTGAACCGGACGCCCTCCTCGGTTATTTTGCGCCTTTTGGCAAGCGAAAAAACCTGGAACCCGCCGCTGTCGGTAAGTATGGGCGCGTGCCAGTCCATGAATTTGTGAAGCCCGCCGAGGCGCTTTATAAGCTCCGAGCCGGGGCGGATATTGAGATGATACGTGTTGCAGAGCGCGACCTGACAGCCGATCTCCTCAAGGTCGGCAGTCGACACGCCGCCCCTTATCGCAGCGGAGGTCGCGACGTTCATGAAAACGGGCGTCTCGATAACGCCGTGCACGGTCTCGAACCTCGCGCGCCTTGCGGCGCCCTCGGTCTTCAATACGGTAAATCTTGCCAATGCAGCCTGCTCCGATCGAATTTATTAAAGGTATTATAGCACCTTTTCATCGCGCAATGCAACAGCGTCTTTGACCGGAGCCGCCGCGCCGAGAAGTCCAGCCGCGCGGACGAGCTCGCTTTCCGGCACGCGGGCTTTGAGCGACATATCCTTATCGAGCACGCCTATCACGCCGTAGCTCCCGCGCGGTATCAGCCCGAGCGCGTTCGCGATGGGCAGCTCTTCCCGGACGGCGATCTCCCTGACTTCAAGCGAGCCGTTCGATTTGAGCATCCGTTTCGTTTTGTGCGGAAGATACGTCTCCGGTCTTTCGCGGAGCGCCGCCGCGATAAGGAACACGCCCATCACGGGGAACGTGAGATTCACCGCGCCTTTTGAGACAAGCAGACCGAATATGCCGAGGAAGACCGCCCCGGAGAACACGCCGAGCGCCTTGAGCCAAACGAACGCGCGCGGCTTATTCTTTTTGGAAGCCGCGGCGTAAACGAGCCTGCCCCCGTCGAGGGGCATTGCGGGGATGAGATTAACGAGCGCAATGAGCAGGCTGTATTCCGTCATGCCGAGGGAAGCCGCCGCGTATGCCGGGACAATGCTTTCGATAAGCGAGGATATCGCCGCGAGAATGAGGCTCGCCGCAGGTCCCGCGGCGAAAACGGATGCCGCGTCTGCGGGAGAAGCAAACCGCGTATCAAGACGCGCAACAAAGCCGAAGGGCTGTATCTCTATTGAATCCACGCCGAGCCCAAGCCTTTTTGCCGCCATTGCGTGCGCGGCTTCATGCACGGAGAGCGAGATCGCGACGATAATGAGCAGCCTTCCCGCGCCGAGCACGAACGCCGCCGGTATCACCGCAAGAAGCAGCGGGCTGCACTTCACTTTCGTTTCGCCCAACTTGAACAGCCTCATATCAGCTCGCCTTTCCGAGTTCGAAAAACTCAGCCGCGTCGACGGGTCTTCCTCCGGAGTAAACGCGCACGGAAAGCGCCTCGCCGAGGAGCTCGCCTATCCTCTGCCCCCTTGTAACGGGCTGACCCTTCTCGACCGCGGCGCCGCCCAACCCGAAAAGGGTGAATTCCACGTCGCCGTCGGTCTTTATCGAAACGAAACGCCCGAGCGCATCGTCTATCCCGACGGAAGCGACCTTTCCTTCAAGCGGGGAGACGACCAAAGCTCCCGCTCCCGCATTAAGGCGGAGCACGCCTCCCTCCGCTATATCGAAGGACTCCGCTTCAACGGGGAGAAGCGCCGTCTTCGCGTGGGCGAACACGTCCAATATCGAGGGCAGCTCGACGAACCGGAGCTTCCCGAGGCGGCTTTCGCCCTCGTTTTCCTCCGTGCCTTTATTATCCGTGAGCTCGCCTATCACGGCGATGGCATTATCCTTCCTGCCGAGCTTCAGATAAAGCACCGTACCGAATATCGCGGCGCAGACGCCGAGCCTTACCAAAAAGTATTTGGCGTTCCCGCTCAGTCTTTTCGGCTTTGACCGCCTGTTTTCCCCTGCCGCCGCGCGGTATGAAAAGCGTCTGCCGGAGCCGCTCGGGTATGGAGCGGATTCAAACCGGGACGTTTCGAGCTTCGTTCTTTCTTCCATAAAAAAACACCTCCCGCAAAGATGTTATGCGGAAGGCGCGGCGTAAATTCCGTCAATGCCTCATGCGCGACTCGACGACGCGCCCGATCACGTTGAAATCCCCCTCCGAAACGATTATGGGATCGTACGCGGGATTGGACGGGATCAGCGCGATGCTCTTCTTGATACGCTTGACGCGGCGCAGAAGCACCTCATCCTCCATGCGGACGACGTAGATATACCCGTCCCTTATATCGGAACAGCGGCGGACGAGGACGTTCGCCCCCTCGGCGATATGGTCGCCCGTCATGCAGTCGCCGACTACCTCCATGAAGAAATAATCGCCGTCGTAAACCTCCCCCGCGGCGACGGGGATATAATCGGTGATATTCTCCTCAGCAAGCATGGGCTCGCCCGCGTGGACCATGCCGACGAGCGGGACCAAAACGGCGTCCGCCTCCGGTCTCGGCGCAAGGAGACGGTCCCTCATCCTCTTGGGAAGGGGAACGACCTCGTCCCGGCAGAGAATATGATCCGCCGATACGCCGAAGATCTCCGTAAGCCGCGTGAGCACCTGCGAAGGTATGCCGACCTTTTCGTTCTCATATTTACAGACCGCCGCCTTCTGTACGCCGAGGAGCTTGCCGAGCTCCTCCTGTGTGACGCCGCGCGCACGGCGCAGTTCCTTTATCCTGTTCATCAGCCTTACCCCTTTATCTTATGTCCCAATTGTATCTCATCCGGAAACCAATTGCAACAAAATCACAAAAATATATTATTATTCTTCGGTTTGAGTACCATTTTATGTATTGACAGTTTCTATTTTGGAAACTATAATGTGATCGTGATCAAAAAAGCGGGCGACGACCCGCGTACAGCTCAAGGATTCGGAAAGGAGACGCATTATGAATTACTTTGGCTTGATTTTTACTTTCATGGTCCCCGGCATGGTCGTCGGAGGAATGGCGGCAACGCTCATCAACCAGGCAGCCGAGAGGCGCAGGAAGTCCGCGAAGCGCCGCTGAATACAAACGGGAACTCAAATAGCGATACCGGCCGGAGATCCGACCGGTATCTTTCGTTATCCGTCTGAAACAGGTTTTACATATCCGGCAGTTTCTCGGGCGCGGGAAGCTCCGGTCCGGTTATGGTGATGCTCTTTATCACCACGTTTTCAACCGGGCGGTTGGCGTAACCCGTCTTGACGGAGGCGATCGCGTCGACCACGTCCATACCGTTCGTCACCATGCCGAACGCGGCATATGCGCCGTCAAGATGCGGGGCGTCCTGATGCATAATGAAGAACTGACAGCCTGCGCTGTTAAAGGGCGTCGCGCGGGCCATCGATATGACGCCGCGGGTATGCTTGAGGGGATTATTAAAGCCGTTCTTGTCGAACTCGCCCTTTATGCAGTAGCCGGGTCCTCCGGAGCCGGTTCCGGTCGGGTCGCCGCCCTGTATCATAAAGCCCTTTATGATCCTGTGGAACGAACTCCCGTCATAGAAGCCCTGCCTCGCAAGATAGCAGAAATTGTAAACGCTCTGCGGCGCGATATCGGGATATAGCTCGACCTCGATCGTGCCGAAGTCCTCCACCACTATCGTCGCCATTACCTTTTGGTTCTCCATATTATCCTCCTTTTTATTGAGACCGCATGCCGAAACGCATATGAGCATCGCGGCGGCAAGCAGTAAGCATACTGTCCTTTTCATTACAGACGGCATAAGACCGACCTCCTTATTCAAGTACATATATTGTACCACATAATTATATAACAAACAACCTATTGTATTATACCCGATCAAGATGTATAATAAAATGTCATGAAGCGTGCATCAATTTAAGGAGGCGGCTATGTCCAACAGAAGAAACAACGGCAATATGGCAAAGCTCGCGATACTCGGGGCGCTTATCCTGTTCTGTATTGCGGCTGTAATACTCATGATCATACTCATTGCGGGCTCCTGCAAGGGCAGCGGGAACGATCCCTCCCCCGTCCCGACGGAAACCTCGTCCGCGCCCGATATCACTCCCGGCGCGGAGCCTATAACCGATGCGCCCTCCGGCAGCGAGTCCCCCACGCCCGAGACGACTCCGGCGCCGCACGATTACGCGGCGGTCGTCCCGCACGATTCTGCGAAGGCGTCCGTGCACGGGCTCGTTACGGAGCTTATGGTGAACGGCGGCATTACCTCGTCCTATACCGCGGACGAGCAGGTCAAATTCAGGCATAACGACGATTATCAGCAGGCGGTGGGCGTGCTCTCCTTCCGCGGGAGCTGCTTCCGTCAGAACCCCTATTACGGCGTGACAAGCGCCTCACAGGGCAAGCTCCAGACCCTTTGGCAGCATGACACCTTCAGCGTGCCCAAGGGCGAGGGCGGCAATTATTCCGGCGTATGGACGGGCAGCGGCTGGACCGGTCAGGCGCTCGTCGTCCGCTGGGACAAGGACGTCAAGGCAGTAATGAACATGTTCGATTCCGCCAAGCAGAAGGACGGTCTGATCGAGGTCATTTACGCCACGATGGACGGCAATATCTACTTCTACGATATGGAGACCGGCGAGCCGACGAGGAACAAGCTCACCTTCGGCGTGCCGTTCAAGGGCTCCGGCTCGATCGATCCCCGCGGCTGGCCGATACTCTACGTCGGTCAGGGCGATCATTACAAGACCGCCGGTAAGGAGTCGAAGGCTTACGTCATTTCGCTCATCGACGGAAGCGTGCTCGCGACGATCGGCGCAAAGCCCGATCCCTTCGCGCTGCGTACCTTCCACGCGTATGACTCCGCCGCGATAGTCGACGCCGATACCGACACCCTCTTCTACCCGGGCGAGAACGGCATACTCTACCGCGTAAAGCTCAACACCGTTTTCGATAAGACCGCGGGCACGCTCACGATGAACCCGTCGACGCCCGTAAAGGCGCGCTATTCGTCCCCGCGCACGAACTCCGGCAAATTCTGGCTCGGCTATGAGGCGAGCGCCGTCGCCTGGAGGAATTACCTCTACGTTTGCGACAACTCCGGCTTCATGCAGTGCGTAGACGCGAACACGATGAAGCCCGTTTGGGTGCAGGATATCTGGGACGATACCAACGCCACCCCCTGCTTTGAGGAGGATCCCGAAACCGGGCGCGCGTATCTTTACGTGGGCAACACGCTCGACAACAAGATGGATTCGAGCGGCAAGGGTCCCGTCGCGTTCTTCAAGATAGACGCCTGCTCGGGCGAGATCGTCTGGCAGAAGGAGTACACCGTTTCCTCCGACAAGCACGTCACCGGCGGCTTCCAGGGCAGCGCGTTACTCGGCGAGGGCGAGCTTGATGGGCTCGTCATAACCACGTACAGCTCCGTCGGCGCGGGCTACGCGGGTTACGTCGTCGCCTACGATACGAAGACCGGCAACGAAGCGTGGCGCTTCCAGGTCGCGGGCTACACCTGGTGCAGCCCCGTCGCGCTCTACGACGCGAACGGCAAAGCGTACATAATCGTCTGCAACTGCCTGGGCGATATCTACGTGCTTGACGGACACGGCGTGCAGCTCGACAAGATAAACGTGGAGAGCAATATAGAAGCGTCCCCCGTCGCCTTTGATAACTATATCGTTATCGGCACGAGGATAAAGGGCATTTTCGGGCTGAAGATCTATTGATCGCCGATCAAAACGCAAAACAAAACGCCTGCCGGATCCTGGATCCGGCGGGCGTTTTCAACTGTCGTTCAGCTTTGCTCAATCCTTTTTGCGCCTGCGCTTCCTTTCGCGGCGCTTTTTTCTTTCCCCGGAGGGATCCTCCTGCGCTATCTCGCGGACGGGAACGGACGCTTCCGCCTCCGCCTCCCGCTCGAGCACCCCGGCGAAGGGGTCGCCGTCGGCGTCCCCGGGAGCGGGCTTTTGTTCCTCCGCCGCGGCTTCGGAAGCGGGCTCCGGTTCGGGAGGCTCATCTTCCGCCGTCTCCGGCTGGGGCTCTGCGTCGATTATATCGATATCCACCTGCTCGACGCGGCTCTCGTAGCCCTGCCTGTGAAGCTCCGCCGCAAGGATGTCGTTGTTCTGCTTGGCTTCGGAAAGCTCCTGCGCCAGGCGGAACTGCAATACGTCGATCGTATTTGTCATCCTGTCGAACTCGCGGATCACCTCGTCCAAAAACGCGTCCACGGCGACGGGATCGTAACCGAACAGCGAGTGCGGAAACACTTTATTTATAACGTCTTCCCTGTCCATGGGATCACTCCTTAAAAGAAACTTGGGGCCATGGCGTTTGCCATGGCCCCGTCAGAGGCTCAGGCATTACTCTTTGAAACCATCGGAGTTGCCAACGATCTCGTAGTCGGCGGGTACTACTGCAAATATCTTTGCCGAGACCTTGCGGATATCTCCGCCCATCGCGCTGCAGGCGCCGGACATGAAGTCCAATATCCTCTGGGCGACCTCGATATCGATGCTTTCCATATTGAGGATGATAGGCTTCCTGCTCTTGAGGTTGCCGATGATACTCATGGTATCCTCGTAGCTGACGGGGCGATAGACGATCAGCTTGCTGTGAGCTGACGATACGGGCAGGTCGACGACCTTGCCGCGGCTGCGCTCCTTACGCTTTTCCTCACGCGGGGCAATGGGCTTGAGCTCCTGCTCCTCCTCGAATTCGACGGCTTCGGACTCCTCGTCCTCCACAATGTCGAATCCCAACCAATTTCTGAGCTTTGCTGCTACTTTTGACATCTTGTTTTCCTCCAAACGTTTTTTGGCGTTGGCACTTGGAAGAAAAATTTTACTGCCTTTCGGCTATGCGCTTACGCTCTGTATTTATATCGTAAACGCAACGATTTCGGCTGGTACCTGACCCGGTCCGCAGGCCGCTTCTGTCAGGCTAATGCCCGGGCCTTCTGCCAAATATGGCGGAGCCAACCCTGACCATATTTGCCCCCTCCGCTATAGCGGAAGGGTAATCTCCGCTCATTCCCATGGAAAGAAGCTCCATGTCTGCCTTGGGGATATCCATCCCCTTTATATTTTCAAACAGCTCCTTCATCCTTGCGAAGTAGTAACCTGCGCCCCTTTCGCCCGCCGCGGGTGGGATGCACATAAGGCCCTTCACATGGATACAGGGCATATCGGAGATCCGTTTCAGCAGCTCGGGAAGGTCGCCCGGAGCGATGCCCGCCTTCTGCGGTTCGTCCCCGATATTGACCTCCACAAGCGTTTCCTGCCTTATGCCGTGCTTTTCGGCTAACCTGTTTATCTCGGCAAAGGCTTCCGGCCTGTCGGCGGACTGGATCAAGTCCGCTCTGCCTATAAGGTATTTTACCTTATTTAACTGCAATTGTCCAATAAAATGTACGGTTTGGGAGTTATTTTTGAAAAATTCGTATTTTTCGGTAAGCTCCTGCGCGCGGTTCTCGCCCACTTCGGTGCATCCGGCGCCTATCGCGGCGGCGATCCTTTCCGTATCGACGAACTTCGTGACCGCGACGAGCCTTATTTCTCCGGGATCGCGCCCGGCTTTGAGCGCCGCTTCACGGATATTGTCCACAACGAAGCGGTAATTATCCGCGGTGGAAGCAGTTAACGTTTCTTTATCCAATACCTTACCCCCTCGCTAAGTATCTCGCCCTCTTCATGCGGGCGGATCAGCACCATTTTATCCTCCGCGGCAAGCACGTCGACGCGCATCGTGTAATGCGAATCGCTCATAATGAGCTCGACGTACGCCTCGCCGTTATTGAACCTTACCGCCTTGGATTTCACCTTTATTCCGTTCACGGCGGAGGTGACGTTCACCTTGACGGAACGGACGTCGATAAGCTCGCCTATTTCGGACGAGACCTCGAGCACGTTGACGACCTTCTTGCCGCTGATGACAGGCTCGAGCGCGACCGCCGCGTACTTGCCGTGCCCGTCTATCTCAACGTCGTACGAGACGCCTTTGGCGGTCCTTGTGAGTTCTTCCGCGTCGGTTATGAACGCGACGTACCATTTATCGCGGTTGACCACGCGGCATACGCGGGTATTGTCGTCGGTCGTCCAGTGGGCGGAGCCGCTTTCGCTTATCGCCCTTTTTACAAGATCGGCGGTGATCATGTTGAGCTTCTCGGCGTTCATCGCCTGCTCATACCCGTCGAAATAATAGCTGACGAGCCCGCTCTCCTTGGCTGTGACGTCCTCCGTCCAGGTCGAAAGGAGCGCTTCCTTATCGTCGACCTGCGCGTAGAGGGCGCGGAGCGATTCGGTCTCCTGCACCTTCTCGCGAAGGTAATCCATACGCTCCTTCAGGAGCTTGTCGAGCGAGCGGTAGAGCTTTAAGAGATCCTCTCCGGAGTTCTGCATAACGCAGTTTTCGATGCGGGTCTTGAGCGAAAGTATCTCCTCGTTCATCTCGTCGAGGCGGGAATCCTTCGTCGAGCCGATCCTTTCAAGCTGCGCCTTGTAGACTTCCTCCCTTGCCATGAGGAGAGACTGTGAAAGCTCGTCGCTGTAGCCGAGCTTGTACACCGTGGCGAGGCTGTCGCCCGCGTTCACGGCGGCGCCCTCCTCCATATTGCAGGCGACGCGCGCGTATTCGGAGGAAAGATAGGTCTCCTCGTCGCGGATTATGACGGCGCTCTTGCCCGAAACGCTGAACATCATCGCGCCGCGGCCGGTAACGTCCTCTCTGCCGTTATAGATCAGTATGAAAAGCAGTACGCCGATAACGGCGGCAAGCGCCCCGATTATTATCCAGAATCGCGGATCGATGCGCGTCCTCTGCTTTTTGGTTTTGCGTTTTTTCCTTACAATCATTTTTCGTTAACGTCGTAGCCCTTCTTCTGGGAGCGGCCGTACTGACGGTCGAAATTCTCTTTGTTTTTGGCGATATACCCCTCGTAGAGCTTGTCCGAATCGAGCCCCGCCCTTATGCACATGCTCACGAAGAAGTGCAGGATATCGACGAGCTCCCCGTGGAGGGCTTCTTCGTCGATGGGCTTTTCGTTCTTCCACCATTTGAAATTTACTTCGTCAAGCAGCTCGGCAAGCTCGCTTATCATGGCGAGCACGTCCTTCTGGATCCACTGCTCCATGGGGAAATCGAGCGAGCGCCTTTCCTGTATGTCGGTGTCGAGCTTCTTCTGCAGCTCGAAAATAACGTCTAATTTATCGTGTTCTGTCATTTGGATCCATCCTTTCGGTCGATTCCGAAAATACTTTTAAGTTCCTTCTCCGACTTTGCGATCCTGCCGACCGCGGCGACGGAGATATCCTCCGTATTCGTAAGCGTCGGCAGCACGGCGGCGATATCGTCCATAGTAACGGAGCTGATCCTCTCTATGACCTCGTCCTCGGTCAGGTGGCTGCCCCTCAGAAGCTGCGCCCTGCCGATCGCGGAGCTCCTCGCGGCGGTGGATTCCTGCGCCATCAAAAAGCTCGAGATAAGCTGATCCTTCGCGCGGGAAAGCTCCTCCTTTTTAAGACCGGAGCGCCTGACGGACTCGACCTCGTCCATCATCATTCGGGCGACGGTGACGGCGTTTTCGGGGCCCGTGCCGGCGTACATCGTGAGGAACCCGGAGTGCATGAACGCCGTGGGGTATGAATAGACAGAGTAAGCGAGACCCGATTCCTCCCTTATCCTCTGGAAAAGCCTTGAGCTCATGCTGCCGCCGAAGGCGTTGGAGAACAGAAGCTGCGCGTAATTCTCCTTCGTGTCCTTCTTAAAGCCCGGCAAACAGACCGAGATATGCACCTGCTCGATGTCCTTCGGTATGAAGAACGCCCTTTTGCCCGGTCTGTGGAACGAGAATTCGACAGGCTCCCTTTCCGCCTTCCCCTCTGCGGTGAAGCTTTCGGAGAGCAGATCGATAAGCGCCTTTTCCTCGATATCCCCGGCGGCGGCGATCACCATATTGTCCGGCGTGTAGAGCCTCCGCATATAGCGGACGAGCTGATCCCGATCGAACGCGCGCACGCTCCGGGCAGTGCCGAGAATAGGTCTTTCGAGCGGGTCGCCCTCATAGAAGCCGGAGATCGACTTCTCCGCGGCAAGATCCTCCGGAGAATCCTCCGTCATGGAGATCTCCTCGCAGACGACGCCCTTTTCCCGCTCGATATCCCCCTCGTCAAGCAGGGAATCGAAAACGAGATCGGAGAGTATCCGGGCAAGCACGTCCGTATCCCTGCCGAGCACACGCCCGTAGAAGCAGGTACACTCCTTCGAGGTGAACGCGTTGAGGTTGCCGCCGACGGCGTCCATCTCCTCCGCTATGTCGGAGGCGGAACGCTTCTTCGTGCCCTTGAAGAGCATATGCTCGATAAAATGTGCGGCGCCGAGTTCACCGCCGCGCTCGTACACCGAGCCGGCGTTTATCCATACGCCCATCGAAACAGACCTGTACCCCGGCATGGTCTCGCCGACGACAGTCAGCCCGTTCGGGAGCTTTGCGGAAAACATTTTTGCTTGATCCTCTTTCACGCATACAGTTTTCCGCCGTAACGGAAAAACTATGCGGAGCTCATTCTTTTGCGAGTTTATATCTTATCAGAGTAATTATACAACATTTTGTGTGCGGGCACAATACCATATCCCATATTTTTTATTTTTTCGATCAATTCGGGAAGGATTTTAACGGAATCCCCCGTCGGGAGGAACCCGAGCGTCCAACCGCCCGTGTGAAGAAAAGCAAGGAGCGAGTCTATCGCTTCCCCTCCCTCGGGATCTGCGCCCAGCGTCGCCGTCATTACGAAGGGCGTAAGTCCCGCCTCCGCACAGCTTTTTTTGAGGCGTTCCGCGTTCTTCGCGGTGCATACGGCGATCGGCGGCGCCACTCCCGAAACGCTCCTCACCGCCTCCGCCCTTCCCCTTATATCGTCGGCGTCCGCCTCGTTTTCTTCGATCAGCAGCGCAAGCCCGTGTCCCCGCTCCGTCATGCGCCTCACGATTTCCGCGTTCCTGACCGCCCATTCTCCCGTCATGGCGAAAGTCAGGCGCGTTCCCGAGGCGTCCGCGGCGCTGATTATCTCCCCGACCGCTCCCGAGTCCCATTCTATGAGGCAGACGAGCGAAACTCTTCCGTCATCCGGCAGGCGGTAGACGGGCGCCGAGGCAGACCTCGCCAGCTTCATCACCGGCTCCGGCGAAACGAGCAGAGCGTACATAAGGAACGCGATCGCGATCACGGCGGCATTGGTAAGCGGCAGGCTTCTTTTAAGGCTCATTCGGTTCAGTTCCCTTCGTTTTTTGTAAAGCGTATTCGCTTGTCCCCCTCCGGTATGGCTTCGGGAGATAATATATTTCATCTTTTCACCCGCATCGCCCCGCGCTTGCTTGATTATTCCGTCGGAAAATGGTATATTGGAAGATGCGTAAGATCATCCGCAAACGACCTAAGCGGAATGGGACAATTCTTGGTCAGAAAGGCAACAATATGGAAAGAGAAAACGCATGGAAGAAATATGACTCCGCCGCTCTTGAAGAGCTTGAGGCGCTCTCCGCCCGCTACAGGAGCTTCCTTGACAACGGCAAGACCGAGCGCGAGTGCGCCGATCTCGCGGTCAAGGCGGCGAAGGCGAACGGCTATATCGCGCTTGAGGACGCGATAAAGGCAGGCGAAAAGCTCGAGCCCGGCGCAAAGCTCTGGTGCGCGCCAATGGGCAAGGCGATAATGCTCTTCATCATCGGCAAACAGCCCATGGAGAACGGCATCAACATCGTCGGCGCTCATATCGACAGCCCCCGCATCGACGTCAAGCAGAACCCGCTTTATGAGGATTCCGATCTTGCTTACCTCGACACTCATTATTACGGCGGCATCAAGAAGTATCAGTGGGTCACGCTGCCCCTTGCGATACACGGCGTCGTCGTTAAGAAGGACGGCACCAAGGCGAACGTCGTCATCGGCGAGGACGATAACGATCCCGTGCTCTGCATATCCGATCTTCTTATCCACCTCTCCCAGGAGCAGATGCAGAAGAAGGCTTCGGAGCTCTTCAGCGGCGAAGACCTGAATCTCATCATCGGCGGCATGCCCATGAAGGACGCCGACGAAAAGGAGAAGGAGCTCGTCAAGGCGAACATCCTCAAGCTCCTCAAGGAGAAGTATGATTTCGAGGAGGAGGATTTCCTCTCCGCCGAGCTCGAGATAGTCCCCGCCGGCAGGGCGCGCGACCTCGGTCTTGACAGGAGCATGATACTTGGCTACGGGCACGACGACCGCGTCTGCGCCTTTGCCGAGATGGAGGCGATCTTCGCCATAAACGAGATCCCCGAGCGCACCCTCTGCTGCCTCTTTGCCGATAAGGAAGAGATCGGCTCCGTCGGCGCGACCGGCATGCAGGCGAAATACTTCGAGAATGCGTTTGCCGAGCTGATGGCGCTCACGGGCGAATACTGCGAGCTCAAGATGAGGCGCGGTCTTGCGAACTCCAAGATGCTCTCCTGCGACGTTTCCGCCGGCTTCGATCCCAATTTCGGCTCCGCTTTCGAGCGTAAGAACGCGGCGTTCCTGGGCCGCGGCGTCTGCTTCAACAAGTACACCGGCGCGCGCGGCAAGTCCGGCTCCAACGACGCCAACGCAGAGTACATGGCTGAAGTCAGGAAGATAATGGACGACGCGAACGTCTCCTTCCAGACTGCCGAGCTCGGCCGCGTCGACCTGGGCGGCGGCGGCACGATCGCCTATATCTGCGCCCTCTACTGCATGAACGTCATCGATTCCGGCGTCGCCGTGCTCTCCATGCACGCCCCCTGGGAGATCATCTCTAAGGCGGACCTCTATGAAGCCATGAAGGGCTATAAGGCGTTCCTGCTGAACGCATGATGACTCAAGCGATCTTAACTTAAAAGAACAAACCGCAAAAAAGCATGGTACCGGAGGAAACTCCGTACCATGCTTGTTTATATATGCTGATGTGCCAAACGGGTTTTCAGAACCCCTCATCAGTCAGCTAAAGCTGACAGTTTTTGCCGGGGCGGACCTTGCCGCCCGTTCTCCGTCTCCCCGACCATTCACAGGATGGTCGGGATCGCCTTCGGCGACCGACTCCGAACACACCCGAGGGGGGAAGCCTTTTGGTTGGTCGCATGCCGACCATCCTGCCTTCCCCAGGGGGAAGGGGGACCGGAGCCGCAAGGCGAGGGTGGATGAGGGATGTTTCCGATCAGCGTGGGCTTCCCAACTCCGTAACACTACTGTTACAACGTGCACAAATACTGGGAATTGTCTCGCGGGAGCGGTTCCTCGGACTTGCGTGATCGTGGTTCCCCCCTCGCCGGTCGCAGACGCTCCCGGCGGGGCGCTCGCTAAAATCGTAACACTGTTACGATTTTTAACGCTCTCGCTATCGCGCCGCGGCTTGCCGAGAAAAGCATAAGCTTTCATAGCGAAATGTTTTTCTCGATAAGCAAAACCAAAGGTTTTGCGTTGCTCGCATTTGCTCGCTTGGCGTGCGTCCTAAAATCTATCGCGCTTTACTTCTCCATCCAATCCTTCGGAATGAACAGCCGCTTGTAATCGTCCACGGCGTAGCGGTCGGTCATGCAGGCGATATGATCGGCGACGACGCGCTCATAGCCGTCGGTCTCGACGTTCTTGACGAACTCCGCCGGCATATCGTCGATATGGTCGAGGTAATAGTAGTAGAGTTCGCGGAGTATGCCCTCCGCCTTGCCCTCCTCCGCCTTGGCGACCCTGTTGTGGTAAAGGTTCTCGAAGAGGAAATCGCGCAGCTTATTGAACTCCCGCCACATACCGTCGCCCATGCGGACGAAGGGCTGATCCTTCGACTCGTTCAGCACGTTCACGATAAGATTGTTGATCCTCTCCCCATGGGAGGCGCCGATCAGCCTGCGGCAGGAATCGGGCAGCATGTCCTCCGACAAAATGCCGGCGCGCTCCGCATCGTCGATATCGTGATTGATGTACGCGATGCGGTCCGAAAGGCTGACGACGCAGCCTTCCAGCGTTGCGGGCTTCCCGCGGGAGGTGTGGTTGAGTATGCCGTCCCGCACCTCGAAGGTTAGGTTAAGCCCCTTGCCGTCGTTCTCGAGCTTTTCCACCACGCGCAGGCTCTGCACGTTATGCTCGAATCCTCCGGGGACGAGGTCGTTGAGCACCTTTTCGCCCGAATGTCCGAACGGCGTATGTCCGAGATCGTGCCCCATGGCGATCGCCTCGGTCAGATCCTCGTTGAGCCTTAACCCGCGCGAGATGGTGCGCGCGATCTGGCTGACCTCCAGCGTATGCGTAAGGCGCGTCCTGTAATGGTCTCCGACGGGCGAAAGGAACACCTGCGTCTTGTGTTTGAGCCGGCGGAAGCTCTTGCAGTGCAGTATCCTGTCGCGGTCGCGTATGAAGTCGGTCCTCACCGGGCAGGGCGCGATTGGGCGCTCCCTCCCCTTCGTCTCCGCGCTCTTCGCGGCGTAAGGGGAAAGCGTCTCATACTCCCTTTGTTCTATCATTCTGCGGAAGCTGTCGTCCATATCAAACCCTTATTTCATCTTTACGCGGAATATTTTGGCAAGCTTGCCCGAGGCGGGCATATAGCTCAGATCGTCCTTGTTGAACGCGCGCAGCACCCAAAGCCCCGCGACGTAAACGACCACGCCTATCACGACTGAGCCGAGCGTCGCGGCGGTAGGATGACCGAGCTTGTAGATAAGATTATACGAGAGGAACACCAGCACGCCCATTACCGCGGAGGCGATGAGCGGCTTTGCGAACACGTCGAAATAATTGAGGCGGATATCCGCATGCCCGAGCATATAGATAAGGTCGCCCGTGCCCGCAACAAGGTAGCAGAGCACCGTCGATATCGCCGCGCCGAGCACGCCGAGACCGGTAAACCGCATCAGGAACAGCATGGAGAGCACCTTCAGCACGCCGCCCGCAATGAGGAAATAGACGGGGACCTGCTGTTTGCCCATGCCCTGTATAATGCCGGTAAGCGTCTGCACCATGGAGAGGAACAGCACGCCTATCGCGGATATCTGCATTATGCCGCCCGCAAGGGTATAAAGCGTTACCTCGCTGCCGGGCCGCATATTGATTATCTGCGGAAGGAAGCCCGAGATGACGTACTTCCCGTGCTCGCCCACGCTCCCGCCGACGGCGCTGTATAGCATCGCCATAATGGGCGCGCCGAGTATGAACAGACCCACCGCGCAGGGAGCGCCGATTATCATGGCGAGCTTCGTGCCGGTCGTGCCTATCCTTCGCATGCCGCGCCTGTCCCTTGCAGCGCGCATAGGCGCTATCGCCGGGACGAGGCTCATCGAAAGGGCGAGCGTGAGCACGGCGGGCATATTGATGAGCGGCGTAACGTACGAACGCAGCGCAACGTAGCCGCGCTCCGCCATTTTGGGAACGAGATCCGCTTCAAAGCCGAGCGAGGCGTACCTTATCTGCAGAAGTCGCTTAATGAAAACCGCGTCCGCCATGCCGGTTATGGGCATTATGGAGGCGCCGATCGTGATGGGAATGGCGATAGCAAGCAGGCTCATGCCAAGCTCCTTAAAGCCGGACGCCTTTTTCAGGGGAACGTTGTCAAGCTGCGCCTCGGGGAATCTCGAGCCGCTGATCCTGTAAACGATGAATATGACGACGAGCGCCAGAAGCTCCGAAATGCTTATGCCGATGAGCGTGCCCATCGCCCAGAGCTCCGGTCTGTCGGGGAACATCTTAACGAAGAGGAACGCGAGCGTATAGCTTGCCGCAAGCTTGCCCACCTGCTCCGTTATCTGCGAAAGCGCGGTGCCTGTCATCCTCTGGAGCCCCTGCAGATACCCGCGGTAAGTGCACATGATGGAAACGATGAGCAGCGCCGGAGCGAGCGCCATGAGCGCGTACTGCGCGCCGGGACGGTCGGAGATCTTCGCGATGAGCGGCGAAGCGGCGAAGAGCAACACCATCGTCGTCACGCCGATCGCCGCAAGGAGTATCATCGCCGTCCTGAAAACCGCCTTCGCGCCCTTGCGGTCGCCTATCGCGGCCCTTTCGGAAACGAGCCTCGATATCGCCGTCGGGAACCCGGCCGATGAGATAACGAGAAGTCCCGAATAAAACGGATACGCCGTCTCATAAAACCTCATTCCGTCCTCACCGAGTATGTTGGTTAGCGGTATGCGGTAGAAAGCGCCGATTATCTTGACTATCAGACCGGCGGCGCCGAGTATCGCCGCGCCTTTTATAAACGATCTTTTATTCTTTTCCATTGGGTTCTCCGTTCAAGCTGCATTGATTCAACTTATATTATAACTCATACTGTCAAATTATGCACGCTTTTTTTATTCGGCGTTCTCTCCCGCCCGGGATACGGCTTAATATATTGATTTTACCTGTTGCGTTATGCTTTTTCCAAATGGTATAATCAATCATACCGCTTTGAAAGGACAACTACCATGAAAAAAACTCTCGCGCTGATCCTTGCTTTGATCCTCGTTTCCCTGCCGTTCACGGCGTTCGCCTCCCCCGCTCCCTTTGAAGAGGAAGCCCCCGTTCGCTTCGGCGGCTACGTTATGGGCGATTTCTACGGTCCCAACACAAACTCCTGGGTCGGTTTCGATTCCTCCGATCCCTCTTCGATAGACGTTTACGATTCGCTCATTTCCACCTATGCCGCCGCGTATCACGACGGCTTCGTCTACGGCTACATTTACGGCTTTGACTCCGACGGCGTCCTTCACGACGAATTCTACCGCGCAAACACAAAGAATTACGGGGTCGAGTTCATCGAGGGCGCTTCCTCCGGCGGGGAATTCGTCTACGGCATGGCATTTAACCCCGTCGACGGGAAGATGTACGCCCTCTGCGACGAGGATCATCCCTATCTGGCCGAGGTCGATCTTGAGACCGGCGTACTGACCCGCAGGGTCGATATCGCGCTCGGCACGCTCCTCGGCGTACAGACGCTTGCGATAGACGGCAGCGGCGAATTCTACGCGCTCACCTTCTCCGCCGTCAGCTCCAAGCTGATGAAGATCAACATGACGAGCGGAGCGCTCACACCCGTGCTCGACACCGGCATGCCCTGCTTCTACGGGCAGTCGATGACCTGGGACCCCGTGACGGACGCCATCTACTGGGCGCACGTGAACGAGCCCTCGAGCTTAACCAACGGGCTTTACAGGATCGATATCGCCGCGGGCAGCGTAACGTACCTCGGCATGATCGGTTCGGGGCTTGAGATAATGGGCCTTCACACCGTCACGGACGCCGATCCCGTTTCGTTCATAAAGGGCGACGTCAACCTGGACGGCTCAGTCGATTCCGCCGACGCGCTCCTTGCGCTGCGTCATTCCATGGGCATCGAGCTGCTTGAAGGCGCCGGTCTCGCCGCCGGCGACGTGAACGAGGACGGCTCCGTCGACTCCGCCGACGCGCTGATGATACTGAGGTTCGCGCTCGGTATCATAAATGAACTGTGAAGAAAAAAGAATAAGGAAAAAGCTGTCTGAAAAGACAGCTTTTTATTATTTGCAGAGTCCGCGCCGATCTTTCCTTTAAGTCAGCAGAGCGCGGAGAACGGGCGGTGGATGAGGGTTAATTCCCAATGCTGATTGCCGATCAATTATAATCAAACACGTGCAGTCTCAGCTTCTCGGAGATATGCACCATTGCCTTGACGCCGCCGCTGCTGTTGCCGAACGCGTCGAGCGCGGGACCGTAGAAACCTATGCCCATAGGGCCGCGCGCGGCGCAGACTATGCCGCCGCCGACGCCGCTCTTGCCCGGCACGCCGGCGTTCATGCCGAATTTGCCGGAATAATCGTACATTCCGCAGGTGAACATGATGATCTTGAGCGTCCTCACGTCCTCCTCCTTTATGAGCCTTTCGCCCGTGAAGGGGTCCACTCCGTTATTCGCAATGACAAGCCCCAACCCCGCGAGCGACTTTGCGTTGACGGAGAGCGAGCACATCCTGAAATACAGGTCGAGCGTCTTCTCCGGATCGCCCATGAGGACTCCCTTGCTCTTCAAAAGATAGGCTATCGCGCGGTTCCTGTCGCCGGTCTCAAACTCGGAGTGATAAACGGACTCGTCGAGATCTATCGCCGGATCCATGCAGAGGGCGCGCGTTTCGTCCAAAAGCTCGTCATAGCCCACCTTGTTCACGAGCAGGCTCACAAGCTCTATCGCGCCGGCGTTTATCATCGGATTGTACGGGCGGCTGCTCGCAAGGTCGAGCTTGAGTATCGAGTTGAACGAATCGCCGGAGGGCTCCATCATGACGTGGGAGAACGTCTCCTTGAAGCCGAAAAGCTTCAGCGACTCCGCAAGTATTATGACCTTGCAGACGGATTGGATGGAAAAGCGCTCCAGGCAGTCGCCGAACGCGAGCGAATACCCGTCGTCCGTCATCATGTACATGCCGAACGCCTTCGGATCCGCCTTTTTAAGCTCGGGGATATAGCTTGCCACCGTCCCGCGGGAAGCGGAGCTTAAGCCGATCTCGTACGCCTCCCGGAAAACGCGCTCAACGAAAGCGCGGTCGGTCAAGAGTTCGTTTTTCATACTGAGCCACGCGCCTTTGCCGGGCAAAGGCGTCCTTTCGGTTGGATTATCAAAGAATAACGATTTCCGTTTCAGCTATTGCCGCGGTCACGGCGGCGAACGAAAAGCCGGAGTCCGATACCGCGCGTACAAAGCCGCTCAAAACGCCGCGGCGGAAGACGGCGCCGTCCTTCTCATACACACGGTCGAGCCCCCCCCAAACGCCGTCTCCGGTCATTTTGAGGAACGCCTCCTTTATTACGAAACGATCGATAAGGTACTTTTCGCCGCCGGGCTTTTCAAATCCGGCAAGCTCCCTCGGGCAGAGGACGCGCTGAGCCGCCTTCGGCGATACGGCGCGGTATTCCTCGATATCGACGCCAACGGGCGCAACGGAGAACGCCGCCGCGGCGAATCTGCCGGAATGTGCGAGCGATATGAAACCGCCGCCGATGACGGGTCTCCCCTTTTCGTCGTATGAATACAAGGGCGCCCCGAGCTTTTCGCCGAAGAGCGCATACGAAAGCGCAAGCTCCGCAGCAAGGCTTTGGAGCCTCCTTGCGGAATCGGCGATCGACCGCGCCTTAATAAGCCGCGCCTCGGAACAGAACAGCTCGGGCTTTTCAAGAAGCGCACCGCAGTTCTCCGTATTCACAATTACAGCCCTAAGCTTCATATAAAGAATTGTAACCTTTGAAATCGAGTCCGTCAATACGCTTTTTATAAATTCGTGCTTGACAATCATCTTCCACAGTGCTATAATCCCTTTCGTCGACCAATAGGGGCATGATGTAATGGTAACATAGCGGTCTCCAAAACCGTTCTTCTGAGTTCGAATCTTAGTGCCCCTGCCAATAATTAAAGGACGCTCATCGGGCGTCCTTTAATTATTCGATAGAGAAATTGATTTGAACTCCCAATTTGCGAAGCAAATTGCAAGCGCAGCGCCACTCAGGCTGGATCGCACAAAGAAACTCGCTGCGCGGAGTTCTGAATCTTAGTGCCCCGTTTGTTTGCCGGCAGACCTCGAATGATGAACTCCGAGAATCCGCTCCTGCGGATTCTCTAAGCGTTCCGTCACGCAGGCAGGACGGCACTCAAGCAATTCGGAACGCGGAGTTCAGAATCTTAGTGCCCACGGCAGCTTGAATTATTCTCTAAACGCCGCCGTCACGCAGCGCTATATAGGCGTCGCGCCGCGGCGCATCGAAAAGGCTATCGAATGGCACGCAAATCTGATATAGCTGAAATTGGATATAGAAAAGGGAAGCGTACGAGACGCTTCCCTTTTCCATAACTATTGTTTGTCAAATAATATAGCTTCTGCCATTATTTATTTGATTTTTACAATATATTGATAGGGGCACAAAGAAATCGGATCTTCTTCAAAAGCTCTGTTTTTTGAAAGATCTTTATTATCGAATTGATCGTAAAACCCAAAACGGAACGTGATATTACCAGCGTTTGCAAGTTCATTCGGAACCGCCACATAAATCATAAATGAAGCGGTGATTAGCGGATCAAGCGTAGAGTACGTTTCTCCATTTTCATTATAAATGAAACAATCATTTGCAGAACACTCGTATTTATAGCCGTCAAGATTATATTCCCCTGCAAAGAAATCATAAACAGGAAGTGCCTCGTTAGAGAGGTTTTTTATGGTTCCGAATATAGCAATGAATTGTTTTCCGCTCTCGGGTTGTGGGCCGAAAGTACGTGTTACGATACCGCTTTTGATCGACTGACGGATATCGGGTTTAATCTCATAAGAACTGAATTCCATCTCTACAAAAGGTAGCGAGACAGATTGTCCAATACTTATCTCCGTTGCCTGAATTGGTTCTTCCGTCGGTTCGGGTGTTGGAGCTTCCGTCGGTTCTGCCGTCGGCTCCTCCGTCGGTTCCGCCGTCGGTGCTTCGGTCGGCTCCTGCGTTTTTTCGGCGGTCTTTCCTCCGTTGCCGGAACAGGCGGCAAAGGACAACAGCATTACTGCAGCAAGCAGCAGGGACATGAGTTTCTTCATTGTGGTTTCCTCCTTAAAATAAAAAGTGTGCAGCTCCAAACGAAGCTGCACACGAAAAACGCAAGCTCCGTTTGTCGCTACACAAATCCCTGACCAAACCCATTCGTGATGGATGCCAAGTTGGAGGGTGCGTTTTTGCCAAAAGCAAAACGCATCCTGCACGAACAAGTTTGGTATTCGATTTGTGTAGCAGAAATATTATACCATACCCCGCCGCGGCGTGCAAGCCTTCCCGCGATGTTTTTTCTTCTAATGTTCGTTATTCTATGATACAAACGAACCGAAGAAAAGCGGAGGAAAACCTATGGCGACTGATTACGACAAGACCACGCCGTCGTCGCATCGAGGAAGCTATAGAAGGGCACGCGAAGCTGATATAATAATGGGTATGGAAAAGGGAAGCGCCGCCGCGCTTCCCCGAAGTTTATCTTGTATAAAGGCGATCATCCGATTGGAACAGCGGCATAGTAACATTCGACATTGTATTCGTTAAGATACGACTTGCAGCTAACTGTTATCGTTGCTCTATAGTTTCTTCCGCCTTCTTTATAATTTGAAACGTCCACTTTGGGAGCAAATGTAAGCGGGCGGGAAGTGATGTTGGTCGGCGGGACGAAAAAGGCGAAAGTTTGATTGAAGCTTTGACCCCCCAGCTTGCCTGTCACCTCAAAAGTATCGGTTACGTAATAAGCTGTTTTCATGGAATAAATGTAAGAATTGGATTTTTCTTCCTTGATCTCGACCTCGTCGTCAATGATCCCAACGACCGTAATTTTATGTTTCTTTATAATATTGACGAGATCTTCCAACGGAATGAAAATCTTAACGCTTGCGGATAAGCTCTCCATTTTTACATAATCAGCTTCGATCGAACTCGCAAAACCGGTGAGGACGACGACCTTCCCGCAAAAGCTAAGCTTCGCTTTAGCAAAGTTTTCGCTGGTCATTTTCCCCAATTCACTCATGGTTGCCTCGATATCAGATGATGAAAGCAACTCCTCCTTAGTCTTTATTGGTTCCTCCGTGGGCTCAGCCGTCGGCTCCGGTGTAACTTCGGCGGTCTGTCCGCCTCCATTGCCAGAACACGCGGCAAAGGACAACAGCATTACTGCAGCAAGCAGCAGGAACATTATTTTCTTCATCTTTGGTTCCTCCATAAAATAAAAAGTGTGCAGCTCCAAACGAAGCTGCACACGAAAAACGCAAGCTCCGTTTGTCGCTACACAATCTTACCAAAGCCACTCTCGTGGATGCTAAGTGGAGGCTGCGTTTTTGCCAAAGGCAAACGCATCCCACAAGAGTTAACTCCGGTATTCGACTGTGTAGCAGGTTTATTATACCACACCCCGCCTCGTCTTTCAATCCTTCCCTCAATTTTTTCCCAATGTTCGTTATTCTATGGTACAATACGAACCGAAGAAAAGCGGAGGAAAACCTATGGCGACTGATTACGACAAGACCGCGCCGTCGGCTCAAACATCACTCATAATTCGCTTCGCACAAAAGGCGCTTCCTCGGAAGCGCCTTTCGTTTAAGTTATTTCGTTTACTTTCCTTTTCCCGTCACTTCATCAGCTCTTCCATCTCGTCGAGGAGCTTGCCGAAGAGTTTCAGCGCCTCGTTGATGGGAGCGGCGGTGGTCATGTCGACGCCGGCGAGCTTCAGTATGCTGATGGGATCCATGCTGCCGCCTGCGGAGAGGAATTTCTTATAATCGGCGACGGCGGGCTCGCCCTCGGTCAGTATGCGGTTCGCGATGGCGCACGCGGCGGAGAAGCCGGTCGCGTACTGGAACACGTAGAAGTTATAGAAGAAGTGCGGTATGCGCTCCCACTCATAGGCGATCTCGGGATCGACGGTTATCGCGTCGCCGAAGTAGAACTTGTTGAGCTCATAATACTTCTCGCAGAGCGCGTCGGCGGTGAGCGTCTCGCCCTTCTCGGCAAGCTCGTTCATGAAGAGCTCGAACTCAGCGAACATCGTCTGGCGATAGACCGTGCCGCGGAAGCTCTCGAGGAAGTGGTTGATGAGATACGCCCTCTCGCGCTTGTCGGTCGTGTTATTGAGAAGATGCCTTACGAGCAGCACCTCGTTGCAGGTGGAGGCGATCTCCGCGACGAATATCACGTAGTCCGCCTGGCAGACGGGCTGGTTCTTCATCGAATAGACGGTGTGGAGCGAATGTCCCATTTCGTGCGCGATGGTGAACATCGAGTCGAGCGTGTCCTTCTGGTTGAGGAGCACGTAGGGGTGCGGATCGCCGCAGGAGGAATACGCGCCGCCGCGCTTGCCCTCGTTCTCGTAAACGTCGATCCAGCGGTTCTCAAAGCCCTCCCTGAGTATCGAAACGTACTCTTCGCCAAGGGGTGCGAGCGCCTTCAGAATGATCTGCTGCGCCTCCTCATAGGGGATCTCCTTATCGGCGTCGCCCACGATGGGAGTGTAAAGGTCGTACATATGGAGCTCGTCGGCGCCCATCAGCTTTTTCCTTAACTCGACGTACTTATGGAGATATCCGATATTGGCGTGGACGGAGTCGATCAGGTTGTGATAGACCGAAACGGGGACCTCGGTGCGGTCGAGCGCCGCCTCGAGCGTGGAGGCGTAATTCCTTGCGCGGGCGTTGAATATGAGCCCCTTCACCTGCGAATCGAGGAACGCCGCGGAGGTGTTCTTGAAGGAAGCGAAGGTGTGATACAGGCTCTCGAACGCCGCCTTTCGCACGTTCTGATCGGGATTCTCCATAAGGGGTATGAAGGAGCCCTGAGTAACGATGAGCTCGTTCCCGTCCGCGTCCTTGATCGGGGGGAACTTGATATCCGCATTGCGGAACGCAGAAGCGGTCTCGCCGGGGGCGGAGGTCACCTGACCGGAGAGAGCGAGTATCCTCTCCTCCGCGTCGGAAAGGGTGTGCGGCTTGAAGCGGCGGATCTTCGACAGCTTCCTTTCATAGAGCCTGAGCTCGGGCTTTTGTGCGTAAAACTCGTCGATCTTCTCATCCGGTATGGAGATTATCTCCGGCGTGGAGAACGAATCGGCGGAGTCGATCGCGACGTAAAGATTCATGATCTTGCCCTTCATGCCCTGATAGAAGGAGTTTGCGGTATCCTCGTCGGACTTACGCATGGCGTAGTTGCCGAGGCGCTCCACCTTTACCATTATCTCGTCGCTGAGCACGAGATAATCATAGAGACACTCGGGAGACGAGAGCTTGCCGCGGAACGCCGCGATCTTCTCGGGATACGCCTTCGCTGCTTCGAGCGCCTCATCCCAAAGAGCGTCGGTCGCGAACAGGTCTTCGGTCGCCCACGTGTATTTCTTTTCCACTTCGGAACGCTTGGGGATCTTCTTTTGCTTTGCCATGATGATTCTTCCTTTCTGCGGCGTCGCGCCGTTTTTACGATCACTATTTTACCATGAGACGCCCTGATTGTATAGGGCTTTTGTTGATCAAACGAAAAAAAGCTCACCCGACGCGGCGCATAAGCGGCAGCGGCGAAAATCCGACGGGAAGGCGCCGTCATGCGGCTTGACTTTGCGGGATAAATAGTATATAATAAAAGAAAAACCGAGGATCCACATGAAAAAAATCATTTCTGTTCTGATCGCCGCGGCGCTTGTTTTATCCTGCACCGCCGCTTCCGCTCTCTTTGAAGCGGAGCCGGATCTCGCCTCCCCTGCGGAGGGCGGCGAGCTTGAGCTGTTCCCCTCCTCCATGACGCTGCCCATGTTCAGCACCAGCTCCGGCGAAAGGCTGCGCGTATTCTTCGACGGGGAGCTCATCTCCCCCGCCGGCTTCGAATGGTCAAGCTCGGACGAGAGCGTCGTCACGGTCGATCAGGTCGGGGCGCTTACGCCCGCCGCGCCCGGCAGCGCCGTCATAAGCATTACCGCCGGGGATATATATGCCGAAGCCCTTGTGACGGTCGTCGAGGACGAGCTTTTCACCACCGTCGATCGGCTCGAGGCGATCGATCTTACGCTCCCCTTCTATTCGGAGGAGGTCGGCATAGGTCCGCTCTGCGGCGCGCAGCCCGTAATATTGAAGCGCTTCATCCACAATCCCGGCTGCGGGACCGATCCCCAGCCCGACCCCGACGAGTACACCGTTTCCGAGGGGTGGACGTATTCGTACGCCGTCGTCTACCGCGTGCACATGAGCTACGGACAGAGCGTGCGCTTTGTCGCCTCCGCCTCGGACGCCGCCGGTATGCACGCCTCGAACGCATACCTCTGCATTTACGATCAGTTCTTCAATCTGTGGAGCTATTCGGGCGGCTCGTATTCCGCGCCTTACGGGGACCTGACGCTCGATTCATATGAGGATTCCGATTTTTACGTCGTCATTACCCCGGGCTCCCATACCGACGACGCGCAGAACGGTTTCATCACCCTGTACGCCTATGATCTGACTCAGCCGTACGCCCCCGGCGACGTCGATATGGATCATTACGTTTCCGCCTCCGACGCGCTCCTCGTGCTGAGGTATTCCCTCGATATCATCTCGCTTGACGAAGCGAGCCTCGCTCACGCCGACGTCAATTCCGACGGCTCCGTCGGTTCCGACGACGCGCTCATCATACTTAGAATGGCGCTCGGGATCGATTAAAAAAAGTCCATACAAGCAAATTATTAACAAAAGGCTTCCTCTAAAGGAAGCCTTATGGCTTAAGACCGGACAGGATCTTCTAACCACCGTGGGCGGTGGATGAGGGATGCTTCATGCGCCTTCAGAGGCATATCGAACGCGAATGCGTATATCGAAAACGCCTGCGTTTATATCGAAATGCCGCAAGGCATTATATCGTTCAGACCCCCCTCATCAGTCGGCTAAAGCCGACAGCTTTTGCCGGGGCGGACCTTGCCGCCCGTTCTCCGTCTCCCCGACCATTCACCGGATGGTCGGGATCGCCTTCGGCGACCGACTCCGAACCCACCGAGGGGGGAAGCCTTTTGGTTAGATTCCGCGCCAGCGTCAGCCTTCCCTTGGGGGAAGGGGGACCGCGAGGAACGAGCGGTG
>DGHD01000056.1 GCA_002392505.1 Christensenella sp. UBA3857
ATTCAATTCAATAAAAGTGGCGATCCGAAGGGGGCTCGAACCCCTGACCTCCAGCGTGACAGGCTGGCATTCTAACCAACTGAACTACCGGACCGCGATGTGGTGGGCCTTCAGGGACTCGAACCCCGGACCAATCGGTTATGAGCCGACCGCTCTGACCAACTGAGCTAAAGGCCCAAAAAATGGTGACCTCGAGGAGAATCGAACTCCTGTTACCGCCGTGAAAGGGCGGTGTCTTGACCGCTTGACCACGAGGCCACAATAATGGTCGGGGTGAGAAGATTTGAACTTCCGGCCCCATGCTCCCAAAGCACGTGCGCTACCAGACTGCGCCACACCCCGTTAGCGTCCGTATTTGCGACGGGCATTATTATACAGGCTGAAAACCAAAAAGTCAATACAGAAACTTGCTCGAAAGTTATATATTTACGTTTGGTTTCCTTTTTGATTTAAGCAAAGAAGGGTACTGTTGCCGTACCCTTATTAGCTTCAATCATTGGATCGGGAGAAGATTATTTCTTCTCATCCTTATCCATGGCGATGACCTGCTCACCGTCATAGTAACCGCAGCTCCTGCAAACCCTGTGGGCAAGCTTCTTCGCGTGGCACTGAGGGCACTCTACGAGTGCGGGTGCGCTGATCTTCCAGTTAGCACGACGCTGATCACGCCTTGCCTTAGATGTTTTCCTTTTCGGGACTGCCATAGTCTTATCCTCCTAATCATCCTTCAACAGTTCTTTGAGCTCCAACAACGCCGCGAAAGGATTGCTTTCATCGACCCTGGAGCAGGAGCACTGTGATTTATTTAAGTTTGTGCCGCAAACGGGACAGAGCCCTTTGCAGCCGGGTCTGCAGGTGCCGTACATCGGAGCGTTCAAAAGCACCAGATCATGCACCATCCTGTCTAGATCGAGCGTATCGCCCGAGTAAGCATAGCATTCGAGCTCCTCCGCTTCATTCTCCGACACCTTCAGGAACCTTTCCGAAAAGTCAACAGAGAAATCACGAATGATCTCCTCGTTGCATTTGGTGCAGTTCATGCGGACGGCGGAAGCAAGCGTGCCGGTGAGAGTGACCGCTTCACCGTCGAAGGAGTACCTAACGTCCAATTCAACGGGTTTTGAGAGCGCGACGGCGCCGCCGGCAAGCTCCATATCGGGATACTCGCCGCAAAGATGCGCGCTGCCGATCCGACCGGCGATCTTAAGCTCGGGTGCGATGTTCAGCTCCATTGCGATAACTCCACTTTGCCCTGATCTTACAAGACAACCTTATACATTTTAAGCGTTCGAAAGCATATTGTCAACAGTTAATCTGAATATATTTGAAAAAATGCCGACTGTATATGCTCGAAGCGCCCACAGCGGCTCCTGCCGGGAACCGCCGTGAGCGTTCGCTTAAACTGTGTTCTGTTGACCGCTTATTTCCTTACGAGGTTCGCGGTGTCCTTCGCGATCATCATTTCCTCATCGGTGGGGATAACGATGACCTTTACGCGGCTGGTGGGCTTGGAGATGACCTGCTCGCTTCCGCGGGGGCAGTTCATATTGTACTCCTCGTCGAATTCTACGCCGAGGTACTCCATATCCTTCATGATGCTGGCGCGCATACCGCGGTCGTTCTCGCCGACGCCTGCGGTGAATACGATCGCGTCTACGCCATTGAGAGCGGCGGCGTAAGCGCCGATGTACTTCTTTACCTTATATGCAAAGGTCTCGAGAGCGAGCGCAGCCCTCTTATTGCCCTGCTTTGCGGCTTCGCCGAGATCGCGGAAGTCGCTCGATACGCCGGAGATGCCGAGCATACCGCTCTTCTTGTTCATATAGGTATCGATCCCGGCGCGGTCAAGATCGAGCTTCTTCATAAGATAAGCTACGATGGCGGGGTCCATATCGCCGCAGCGGGTGCCCATGGGGAGACCCTCGAGAGGAGTGAAGCCCATGGAAGTGTCGATGCACTTGCCGCCCTTTACCGCGGAAACGGAGGAACCGTTGCCCAGATGGCAGGTGATGATCTTGGTATCGCTCGCGGGCTTATCAAGATAAGTCAGAGCGCGGCCGGTGACGTAAGCGTGGCTGGTGCCGTGGAAGCCGTAACGGCGGACCTTGAGATCAGTATAAGCCTCATAGGGCAGACCGTAAAGGAACGCGTGCTCGGGCATGGTCTGATGGAAAGCGGTATCGAATACGGCGACCATCGGTGTGTTGGGCATTATCGCCCTGCAGGCGTTGATACCCATGATGTTGGCGGGGTTATGAAGAGGCGCGAGCTCGGAAAGCTCCTCGATCTCCTTGATGACTTCGTCGGTAAGGATAACGGACTTTGCGAACCTCTCGCCGCCGTGTACGACGCGGTGACCGACAGCGTCGATCTCATCCATCGAGGCGATAACGCCGCGTACGGGATCTACGAGCGCGTCCAGCACGAGCTTGATCGCGTCGGTATGATCCTTCATGTCGGTAACGACCTCATAGGGCTCCTTGCCGGTGGGCTTGTAGGTGAGCTTGGAGTTCTCGATGCCGATACGCTCGCAGAGGCCCTTTGCGATAACGTTGCCGTTATCGACGTCGATGAGCTGATACTTAAGGGAAGAGCTTCCCGCGTTGATGACTAAAATCTTCATGATATGCTCCTATATTACAGGTTCTGCGCCTGAACGGCGGTGATAGCTACGACGGATACGACGTCCTCTATGCTGCAGCCGCGGGAGAGGTCGTTGATGGGCTTTGCGAAACCCTGGCAGATGGGACCGACCGCGGTGGCGCCGGCGAGACGCTGAACGAGCTTATAGCCGATGTTGCCCGCCTGGAGGTCCGGGAATACGAGAACGTTCGCTTTGCCGGCAACGGGGCTGCCCGGGCTCTTGAGCTGACCGACCTTCTCAACGAGGGCGGCGTCAGCCTGGAGTTCGCCGTCGATCATAAGATCGGGAGCCTGCTCCTTGACCATGGCGGTGGCGGCAACGACCTTATCTACGTTTTCATGCTTTGCGGAGCCCTTCGTGGAGAAGCTGAGCATAGCGACGCGGGGATCGATGCCGACGAGGTTCTTTGCGCTCTCCGCAGAGGAGATGGCGATAGCGGCAAGCTGCTCGGCGGTGGGATCGATGTTGACAGCGCAATCGGCAAATACCATAACGCCGTCGTCACCGTACGCCTTGTTGGGGATCTCCATAATGAAGCAGGAGGATACGGTGCTGATGCCGGGAGCCATCTTGATTATCTGGAGACCGGGACGGAGCGTATTGCCGGTGGTATTGATAGCGCCCGCCACCATACCGTCCGCCTTGCCGTCCTTGATCATCATGCAGGCGAAGAAAAGCGGATCGTGCATCATCTTCTCTGCCTTCTCCATATCGACGCCCTTCGCCTTGCGCATCTCATAGAAACGCTCGACGTAGATGTTGAAATCGGGGCTCTTGACGGGATCGATGATGCCTACGCCGGTAAGATCGACGTCGAACTTGGCGGCAACGGCGCGGATCTCATCCTCGTTACCCATGAGGGAAATATCCGCGATACCCTCGGCGATGATCTTCTGAGCCGCCTGAACGGTGCGCTCCTCCGTGCCCTCGGGAAGCAGTATGTGCTTCTTCTGACTCTTGGCCTTAGCCTTAATGTTATCAATAACCGACATTTTTTATATCTCCTTCCGAAAAATAGTTGACGGTCAAACCAAATTAGATTATAACATATATGTGAGGATTTTGGCACAGCAAAAATAATATAATTTGAGGATTTTTATGAAAACAGTCGGGATCACAGCCGAATACAACCCTTTTCACAGCGGACACGAATATCATTTGAAGGAATCTCTCTCTGTTTCGGGCGCGGACAGAGCCGTGGTGATAATGAGCGGAAGCTTCGTTCAGCGCGGCGAGCCCGCTTCTGCGGATAAATTCACCCGCGCGGAATGGGCGATAAAGCACGGAGCGGATATGGTCATTGAGCTGCCCGACGTATTCGCTCTTTCCTGTGCGGAACGCTTTGCCGCCGGCGCGGTGAGGATAATGAACGGGATCGGGATGATCGATTCGTTATGCTTCGGAAGCGAGTCCGGCAATTTGAGCGAGCTCAAAAGCGCCGCGTTCGGCGCAAGCGACGGCGACGCTCTTGCCGCCGCGCTCGACGAAGGCGTCTCCTACCCCGCCGCAATGCAGAAGGCGTCCGGCGTGCAGCTTTCCCCGAACGACATTCTCGGCGCAGAATACATAAGAGCGGCGGCAAAATATGCCCCGAATGCGGAATTATACGCCGTTAAGCGCATAGGCGGCGGTTACAACGACGCTTCGCTTGAAAACGAGCTCAACTCCGCAAAAGCGATACGCACCGCGCTTTCCCGATACAGCGGGCAGACAAAAATGAGCCCCGCCGTATTCGACGCGCTCCAAAGATCTGTCCCGCGGGACGTACTTGAGGATATAAGCGAGCTGATGAAAAAGGGCGTCTTCCCCGCCTCTTTGGATGAGCTTTCGCTTCCGGTTCTATACAGATTAAGAAACATGACGGCGGAAGAAACAGCCGCGCTTCCCGAGGTCGCAGAGGGGCTCGAGAATCTGTATAAGAAGCATTCGGCGGATTCCTCCGACATATGGGAAATGCTCGAAAAGATCAAATCCAAGCGTTATACCATGGCAAGGCTCAAGCGGATCGCGATGAACGCCCTGCTCGGTGTTTCGGCGGAGCTTCAAAAAGCCGCCTGCGAGGACGATTCCGCGCTGTATGCCCGTGTGCTCGCGGTCAAAGAGGGATCGACGGAGCTGTTGGCACGAATTAAAGAATGCTCAAGCATTCCCGTGATAATCCAATACTCCGACAGAAATTCTCTGCCTCCTCTTGCGGCAAAAATAGAAGCGGTATCCACACTCGCGCACAGGATAAGGGCTCTCGGCCAACCGTACGATAAGTCCGCCCGCGAAGACGGCGGTTATCGGCTGATCGTACGATAGTATTACGCGGTATTATTGGACATATCCTTTAGCATGGGATATGTCTTTTTTGTATTGATGCTCGGGCTGACCGTGCTGCTAATACCGTTCAGCCATGCTGCTGCGCTTGGAGCAGCAGACGGGCTGAGCCTTTTTTATCGGTTTGTGCTGCCCTCCCTTTTTCCTTTTTTCGTTTGCTCTCACTATTTGACTTCAAGCGAAGCCTTTCGGCGGATCTCGCTCAGCCGATGGTTCATCCCCCTTTTTGCCGCTCCGATCACCGCGCTGTGCGGCACGCCCTCCTCTGCGCTGATATTCGGCAGGCTGTATTCGACCGGTACGCTTTCGATAAAAAGGGCTTCCGTGCTTTGCGCCGCTCTTAACCAGACGGGTCCGTCGTTTATTATTTCGGCGCTCTGTATCGGCATGCTCGGAAACGTGCGCTCTGCATATGCTTTCATCATATCCCATTACGCGCCGGCGTTTATCGCCGCGATATTGTTATCGCTCGGATCGGTCAAAAACAGCCGCTTCGTACGAACGCCCGAGCCCTCTGAAAGCCCTTTGACTTCATTTTCCGCTGCCGTTTCCGGCGCCGTCGTGAACATATTGCGCGTCGGCGGCACGATAGTGTTCTTCAAATCCATCTATTCGGTACTGAGCTCCGCGTTTCCTTTCAGCGAAGGAATTCCCGGGGCGGTATTGACCGGGCTGTTCGAGATGACGAACGGTATCAGCCTGCTCGTCGGATATCCGGGAAAACTTGCGTTAAGCCTTTCCGCATTTCTGATGACCTTCGGCGGAGCCTGCATCTTCATCCAATCGAAGATGATATTCAACGAACTCTCTGCGCTTTATTATTTTGCAGCAAAACTCATACTTGGAGCCGTTTCCTTTTCATTATTCTACCTGATCTGCCCTTCGCTCGATGATTCGCGGGCTGTGTTTGGCGAGCTCGGCGAAGCGCTTGCTTCCGTTCCCTCCGGCGCCGGGGCACGTTTGGCGGTTTTTATCTGCACGGCAGTATCCGTACTGTTTACTATAATGACGGCAATGCTCTTTTCGAAGCTTGCCGTAAAAAAACAGACGACCCGGCAATCGGATCGTCTGTAAGCTGATCGAAGTTATTCTTCATCGTCAACAGTCTCTTCGACCTTCTTCTTACGCTTGAAGAGACCGAAGAACCCGCCGGAGCTCTCCTGCTCCGCCGCCTTAGCCTTTTCGGCTTCCTCCCTTGCCTTCGCTTCATCGGGAGACTCGTTGAAATCGGGCTTTTTTACAACGCCGAGATCCTTACGGTTGACCTCAACAACGCCGTAATACTCCTCAAGGAACTGCATGAGGCTGCCGAGCACGCCGTCGGCATATTCCTTGGCGTTGTCGTAAACGCGCTTTGCGTTATACTCCGCCTTGCGCTCCAGCAGATCCGCACGATGCTCCGCCTCGAGCATGATGTCATGCTCGTCAAGCAGATTTTCGCGCTTCGCCTCCGCCTCGGCAATTATGCTGCTTGCATTTGCTTCCGCAGTGGCGATGATGCTGTTCTTCTTGCTTTCCGCCTCGCTGATGATGGCGTCCGCCCTTGCCTGCGCGTTGTTCACAAGCTCGGCAGCGTAGCTCTCCGCCTTGGCGGTGATGTTCTTCGCATCGGAAATAATGCTGTCAGCCTTGCGTACATCCTCGGGGATGGTCACTTTAAGGTCGCCAAGGAGGTTGAATATCTCCTCCATATCGATAATGCGCCTGTCAGTATTCCCGCCGAAACGAGGAGAGGGGCTTGACTCGATGACCTCTTCAAGCTCATTGATCTTTTCGATGCTTAATACTTCCGGGGTATCCATGTTCATAGCCATACTCAATTTCTCCTTAGTATTATATGATCAGCATTCGGTACAAGCCCATCAATGCCAATTCCGATCTTGAGGAGCTGCCTTACCAGACTCGAGCTGATATAGGCATGCTCCGGTTTGGAGATCAGGTAAACCGTACTGATCTCCGGCGCGATGCGGGTATTTACCGCCTCCAGCATCGCTTCGTAATCAACGTCCGCACCCGTGCGGATCCCGCGGACTATAACGTTTGCTCCGATGCTCCTGCAGTAGTCCACCAGGAGCCCCGAGCTTGCGGAGGCTTCCGCGTTGGGGATATCCTTTATGGCGTCCCTGATGAGCTCGAGCCTTTCCTCAACGGAGAACAGCTCTCCCTCCTTTCCGGGATTGTCGAGGATGGAAACGTACACCTTGTCGAATACGGCGGACGCCCGCTTTACTATATCGAGATGACCCGTCGTTATCGGATCGAAGCTGCCGGGAAAGATCGCAATGCTCATTTTTCCTCCGCACCCGCGTAGACCGCCTTGGTCACATACGAGTCCCCGTATTTCCTGGGCTCCTTTACAGTATAGTTCCCGCTGAAGACGGGCGGGTTATCAAGCGAATGCTCGCAGATTATCAACGCTTCTGAAGAAAGCAGTCCGTTTTCATCGAGCTTTGCAAGCGCCCTGCTCATAAGATCGCTCTCATAAGGGGGATCGAGAAGAACGATATCGAACTTTACGCCCGACGTCTGAAGCTGATCGAGAAGCGATATGGAATCCATGCTGTACACGGTCGCCTGTTCCTCGAAGCCGAGGCGCTTAAGGTTTGTCCGTACGGCGGCTAAAGCGCTCCTGTCGCGATCGCAGAACACCGCGCGACGCGCCCCGCGGGATATGGCCTCTATCCCGAGACCGCCGCTGCCGGAAAACAGATCGAGCACGTTAGCATCGGCAATATCAAACTGGATCATGCCGAATATCGCCTCCTTGACTTTCGCCAAGGTAGGTCTGGTATTAAGCCCCTTGGGAGCCGTAAGCTCCCTTCCCTTTGCTTTTCCCGCAATAACGCGCATTATTCCGCTCCGTAACTTACATTATATTTTATCACCACAATGCCGCGGTTTCAATAGTTATTTTTGTAAAATCCACAAAATATTGTTCAAATGACGATGGTTTCACCGGGCACGACCACAATATCTACCCTCTCGTCGGTCTCCTCCGTCGGCACATTATCTACGAGCTGGCAATCGAACCCGACGGCGATCTTTAGGCAGTCCGTCCTTGCGAGCAGTCTGTCGTAATAGCCTCCGCCCTGACCTAATCTTCTCCCCTCCCGGTCGAAGCCTATCGCGGGGAGAAGGATCGCGCTGAGCCGATCTGCTGTGATCTCCTCCGCGGTTTCGGGGTCGGGCTCGCTGATGCCGTAAGCTCCGGGTCTGAAGCCGTTCTTCTCCGCCGGAACGAACAGCCTGAGCCCGCCGTTCTCTATGCAGAGGGGGAATACGACCTTCACTCCGCGCGCCTTGAGTATTTCGACGGTCGGAAGGATATCGAGCTCGTATTTCATGGGCATGTACGCAAGCACGTATTCTGCATTGACGAGCCCGCTGATCTCCATCAGCCTTCCTGCCGTACGCAGGGCGGCTTCTTCCCTTTCTGCGGGAGAAAGCGCACGCCTTGCCGCGCGGATCTTACTTCTCAATTCGGCTTTTCTTTCGGTAATATTCATCGTTCAGATCTCTTTATGGCAGATCCTGCCGTTGATGATCGTCATGACGCAGCGCGTCTTAACCTCGAGAGGATCTCCGTTGAACACCGCGATATCCGCATCCTTGCCCGGTTCGATACTTCCTATCCTGTCGTCGAGACCGGTGATCTTCGCAGCGTTTATGGTGATCGACTTGAGCGCTTCATACTCGGGCAGTCCCTCACGGACGGCAAGCCCGGCGCAGATCGGCAGATACTGTTCCGGAATGACGGGATGATCCGTCATCATGGCGAATTCTATGCCGTTTTCGTAAAGCACTCTCGGCGCGGAATAGCTCTGGTTCCTGAGCTCTATCTTGCTCCTGTCGGAGAGCAGCGGCCCGATTATGACGCCGGCGCCGGTATCCTCGATACCTTTCTTCAGAAGCTCGGGAATCATGTAGCCCTCGGTACAGTGATCGAGCGTCACCCTGATATTGAACTCCCTGGCTATCCTCAGCGCGGTAAGGATATCGTCGGCGCGGTGGGCGTGGATCTTGAGCGGGAGCTCACGCCTTATTACGGGGAGCATCGCCTCCATAGCGAGATCCCTTTCGGGCTTCTTCGATTCGTCATCGCCTGCAAGACGGAGCTTTTTTTCATACTCCGTTGCCTTTGTGAGCGTGGTGCGGAGCGTCGCGGCGATCTGCATACGGGTAAAAATGGTCTTCCGACTCTCGTAAACGCGTTTCGGGTTCTCGCCGAATGCCGCCTTCATTCCCACGGGGAACCTTAACAGCATATCCTCTACGTCCCTGCCGTTCGTCTTTACGGCGGCGAACTGACCGCCGACCACGTTAGCGCTTCCCGGTCCCGTAACGCAGGTGGTAACGCCGCCCCTCATTGCCTCTTCAAAGCATTTGTCGAAGGGATTTATAGCGTCGATGGCGCGGACCTCGGGAGTGGAGGGGCTCGACATCTCGTTGCCGTCGTCGCCCTCGAAGCCCATTCCGTCCTCGAACATGCCGATATGGCAGTGCGCATCGATTATTCCGGGAATAACGGTAAGCCCGGAAAGCTCGATCACCTCGGCGTCCTCGGCGACGTGTACCTTCCCGACAGATACGATCTTCCCGTTCTCCACGGCAATATCGCCGACGTAACACCTGCCGTTGGGATCGTTTTCATTCATTGTGAACAGCTTTGCATTCTTGAGTACCAGCATGATCTGTCTCCTTTATTTGATTTCGGAACCGATTATTTCGGTTATATCGCTTGCGGTAATGAACCGTGTGTGCAGGATATCGAGCGCCTTTTCCGCAGAGCTTCCGAGCAGGAACGCACCGATCGCCGCAGCGTCCGCCGGAGCGGCACCCTGGGCAAGCATGCCCGTTATCAGTCCTGCGAGAACGTCCCCGCTGCCGCCTTTTGCCAATCCGGTATTCCCGCTGTCGTTATAGCGAAGCGGCATGCCCGGAGAAGCTATCACGCTCGACGCGGATTTCAAAAGCAGAGTGCAGCCGTATTCTTCCGAGAAGTCCCTCGCGGTCACGGTCATATCCTTAACGATATCCTCCGTCCTTTTACCGCAAAGACGGCTCATTTCAGCGGGATGCGGCGTAAGTATCGCCTTCGGATGCAAAAGCTTCATGAGCTCTCGATCGGCGGCAAGGGTGTTGATCGCATCCGCGTCGATAACGCAGGGTTTCTTTGAAACGAGCACCTTCTCGAGGAGGGTCTTCGTGCGGTCGTTAACGCCCATTCCGCAGCCTATTAGAAGCGCGTCCGCCCATTCTATCAGCTCGTCCGCACGCATATCGCCGCACAGGAGCATGGCTTCAGGTACGGAAGCGAACGACGCCCTCAGGCTCTCCGGGATCAGCGCCTTTGTCAGCCCCGCGCCCGAACGAACGCATGCCTTCGTGCTCATGATCCCGGCGCCGGGCATATCCTCGGAACCGACTATCAGACCGGCTCTTCCGAAGCTTCCCTTATTCGCCTTGGACGGTCTTTTGGGAAGGAGCTTTTTAACGAGCCTCTCGTCCATCGTGACCTGGTTTCGGATCGAAACGTCCGCGGCATAGACCACGTCGGATACCCCATCCTCATACTTTACGACAAGCTGTCCGTTTGGCGCGAGCTTGTCGCCGAAGCCGTAACGGACAGAGTTTCCGTCATCAACGGAAACGTGTCTGCCGACCGATATGCAATCTTTCGCATATGCCTTGAGGAAGGCTTCGGTGTCGCTCATCATGAGCTTGTACTGCGCGTCATACTCCTTGAGGATCTCCCCGACAGCATCGAGTACGCCGACGTGTTTACCGCAGTTGATAAATATGCTCGTCGCGGGCTGTAAAAGATCCCGCGGCATCTTCTTTGCATTAAGGTTGACGCCTATCCCGATTATGGCGAATTTCTTTCTGTCAAGCGTGACCGCCTCCGAAAGGATGCCGCAGACCTTCTCCATCCTGTCGGCGACGAGGATGTCGTTGGGCCATTTGATTACGAGCTCGACCTTATGCGACGTGAGCTTAGTAAGCGCGTTCCTGACAGCTACCGCGGCGACCAGGTTGAGTATGGGCAGCTTGTCCATACTCAGCTTGGTAATCTGAACGATGCTCATCATCACGGCGTCTTCCGTATTCAGCCATACCCTGTCTTTTCTGCCGCGTCCGGCCGTCTGCTCGCCGGCAACGTGGACGCTCTTGTCTGCGCCGATACCCACCATGTTTATCATCCTTCGCGCGACGGCGTTGGTCGAATCGACAGAATCGTAAGTATAGATCGTAAACGGGAAGTTGAAATATCTGTTGTTTTCCATTATTCATCCGCCTCGTTCATTGCTGCGATTATGGTCTCATGAGAGTAGCCGCGCGTTTGAAGCCTCGAATAGATAAGCCTGCGCCTCTTTTCCTCATCCTCAATACCCTCAAACTGCCTCGCGAATTTTTTAACTACCGCGACGGCGTTTTCGAATTCCGTACCCGGCTCGACCTCATCGAGCGCCGCCGAAATGATCTCTTCGGGAACGTGATGCGCGCGGAGCTGCTCGCGCAGCCTGAACCGGCTGACTGGTTTCGTGCTTAGCCGGGACTCTATGAAATCGCGCGCATACTTCTCATCGTCGAGAAGACCCGCCTCCTTCAGGCGTTCGGTCGTCTGCATGATCTCGCCTTCGGAATAAGATCCCTCGTCAAGCTTGAGCTCGACTTCGCGCACAGTCCTCGCCTTCGGCGAAAGATAGGAAAGCGCCGCGTCGTATGCGGATGGACATGTTGTTTTGTTCTTGCGTGCCATAAGCGCCTCACTGCATTTTTCTTATACTGATTTTATCATAGTCCGACGTTTTTTTCCATACCCATTTTGGAAGCGGAGCGCACCGTGCCGAGCGCAAGCAGCATCCTGAAGCCGCCGCCCAAAAGCAGCCCGAGGGCGTATCCTCTCATACCGAGCACGGGAGCAAGCAGCAATACGGCGGCAAGCCTCATCGCTTCCCCCGAAACGGCGATTGCAAGCACGGACTTCTGCTTCAAAAGACCGTTCAGGACCGCCGTGCATACAGCGTTCAGTTCGGCAGTGACCGCCCTCAGTACGAGCAGGACGAGCACCGTCCCGTCAAACGGTCTGCCGAGCAGCCCGCCCGATATCTTACCGGAAAAAGCGATCATCAAAGCCGCGCAGCTCACGCCGACTGCGAATGCGGCAAAAAGCGCCTTTTTTATCAGTTTTGACGGGCTATTACCGCAGGAATTGATTTCCGCTGCTTCCGGCAGCACAACGGCGGAAAGCGCTCCGATGAACGACATCGGAAGAAAAGTAAAGGGGACCGCGATCGTGTTTATCACGCCGATCTCCGCAAGCGCCGCACCGTAATCCAAGCCGAATCTCATAAGCGCGCCGGGAAGCATTAGCGAGCCTACCGCTTCGAACAGCTCCGACGAAAGCGAAGTCAGCGCCGCGGGAAAAGCGACCCGAACGACGTCCCTTGCGTTTCCCCGGCATTTTGCTCCGTTCCTTTTTCCGTACAGTTTTATAAACGATCGCGATAGCACGCCTATGCTCACGAATTCGCTTCCCGCCATACCGAGCATGATAAGGAATACCGTGCCGGAGTCCGTCCCGTCGCCGAGTTTTTCGATCAGGAGCAGAACAAGAACAAACCTTACCGACTGCTCGCACAGCTCGGAAAGCGCGCACTGCTTTACGTGCTTCCTGCCGAAGTGGATCGATTTGAGCATGTTCTCGACTCCGGTCATCAAAATGCAGACGAGCATGAGTATGAGCGCCGGGAATGCGGATCGGTTTCCGAGCGCCGCGGCGCATACGCTTTTTGACAGAGCCGTCAGCGGAGCAGCAAGTATCAGCCACAGTATGAAAAAAATACCGAGCGCCGATTTAAGCAGTCCCTTTACCTCGCCGGGCGGTGTCCTTGCTGCGAGGCTCGTCACGGCGACGTTTAATCCCGAAATGCTGAACGATGTCACTATACCGTATATCTGCATCATGAGTGAATTGAGACCCAATGCGGACGCAGGAGCGCATTTTCCGAGCGCGATCCGGTAGGCGAACGCCATTGTCTGCAGCGCGGCGTTCGATAAAAAAAGCATCATCACTCTGTATGCGGCGGTTTCCCTTTTCATACAGAATGATAATGCTCGATCCTTTATATTTATTCTGCCCTGCGTTTATTTGCCCGCGGGCTTATACAGCTTGTGCTTATGCCAGAAGGCGTCGTCCTTAGTAAGAACAAGTACATCGATATCGCCGCCGCAGGTCTTGGGCTTCATTTCAAAGCGCTGGAGCTTGATCGTAACGTCCACGAGGAACTCCGCGAAATCGACCGCGTCCTTTAGCGGCATGAGATCGTGGTTCACCGGAGTTGGCGGCTGGGAATTGAGCAGCTTTGTTATCGCCTGCTGTTCACCGCTCCAGGAGGAGCCGTAACGGATCCGCCCGTTATCCATGTTTATCCTTTTGAGTTCCTTCGCGACGTCGTAAACGAAGGGCTCCTCTTCCTCATACCCGCACACGAAGAAGTGCACCGCGGGGAAGAACCGGAACGCATACGCCTGGAGCTTCTTCGCAACGTCGGTCACGGAATCGTTTTCCCTTACCTCTTCGATCTCGAAGATCCTTAAGAAATCGGAGACGGTTTTGTTCTCAAGTATAGCAAGACCGCAATAGCTTATACCGACGCGCACCTTGCTCAAAAGGAACACCTTCTGGGCGTTGTCCGAAATGGAGAACATGCCCTGCTGCTGAGTCTTGCCGTCATTGGTTTTGAACATTATGTTGCCGGTCATGCGGCTGTCGGCAGCGAGTACGATCCCCTCCGGAACGTAAACGGAACACATTATGGACATTTCGTTACCCTCCGGATCAGATGACCGAGCCTATCACGCCCGCGTCGTTTCCCGCCGCCGCTTTCACTATGCTGCCGCAGGAGCCGAAGAAGCATTTCCCGGGCACCTTTCTGCGCAGCGGATCGAGCAGGAAATCGCCCGCCTCGGAAACGCCGCCGCCAAGCGCGATAACCTCGGGATCGAACACGTTTACGAACGATGCGATCGCATCGGCAAGCGAGTCGACGTATTCCTCAAACAGCCTGGAGGCGAATTTATCGCCCGCCTTTGCACAGTCGATAAGCAGCTTTGCGTCAGCCTTTTCGCCTGCCGCCGCCTTCTGTGCTATCATGCCCCTGCCCTCGTCAACGGCTATTTCGGCAAGCCGTTTAAGCGCAGTTGCGGAGCAAAGCGTTTCGATGCAGCCATGGTGTCCGCAGCCGCATTTGATACCGCCGCGGTCGATCATGGCGTGCCCGAGCTCGGTGCCCCTGTTGAGACCGCCGTGAAATACCGCACCGTTTAAGATCAGACATCCGCCGACTCCCGTTCCGAGGGTGATCAGCAATCCGGTATTCACTCCTTTAAGCGACCCGATCGCAAGCTCGGCGTCGCCCGCGGCGTCCGCGTCGTTCTTTACGACGACGCGGTCAGCCTTAACGGAGGCCTCGATTATGCGTTTTACGGGAATGTTGCGAAGCCCGATATTCCACGCGTCGAGTATCCCGCCGTCGCTGCTGACGGAACCCGGAACAGTAACGCCGATGGTTCCGATGGGCTCGCCGTCAGCAAGCTTGGCGGCCATCTTGGCTATACCGCCGAACAGCTTTTCGGAATCACCGAAGGGAGTCTTCATGGACATCTTTTTGACGATCCTGTACTCATCGTCGACGACGCCTGCCTTAACAGCCGTTCCGCCGATATCAATCCCTAATGACAGCATTTGTTTATGCCTCCTTAAGCAAATAATTTTCGATCAAATACGCAACGCCGTCTTCACGGCAGGACGGAACGATGAGCTTCGCGGCGCGCTTTACCTCCTCATTCCCGTCCTCAACACAGCAGCCGAGGCCCGCCCACTCGATCATCTCGATATCGAGCGTATTGTCTCCGACTGCGGCGACCTCGCCTCTTTCTACGCCTATGTGATCCGCGATCATCTTGAGCGCGGTGCCCTTATTGGCTCCGATCTTATTAAATTCGATGAAGCCGGGGGACGATGCGGATACCGCCGCCTTCCCGTAAAGCTTCTCCCTGAAAAACGGCAGCAGATCCGGAACGCGCTCGGGCTCCGTGATAATGAGCACCTTCGGCACGTTGTCCCAATGCATCCTGCGGATATTCGGCTCTATCCTTGCGGGCAGATCGAGCGCCTGCGAATACAGCGTGCCGTACGTATGCTCATGCTCGTAAACGATCTCGTCGCCCTGATAGAGGTGTACGTGGAGTCCCATACCTTCCGCAAGATCGAGTATCTCGACGACGGTTTCGCTTTCGAGCTTGGTTACGAAAAACGGCTTGCCCGTGGCGCCGAAGTTTATCATTGCACCGCCGTAATTGATGATGAGCCCATCGATACCGAGCTCGCGCCTTACCGTATCGGAGCCGTGAAAGCCCCTTCCGGTCGCAAGCGTGACGTAAATTCCCGCCTCCTGCGCCGCCTTTACCGCGCGCTTATTGCGCTCCGAAATAACGCCCCGGCGCGGGAGTATCGTATCGTCTATATCCATTGCGAGGAGCTTATACATCCGTTCCCTCTCCTTTTTCCGCGCGGAAAAAGTCATAGACCTTCCGTGCTGTCGGGTGGTTCATGCCGTCGGCGGAGGCAAGCTCCTCCACAGAGGCGTTCTTTATGGCGTCGAGCGTCATGAATTTATCGAACAAAGCGCGCCTTCGTTTTTCACCCACGCCGTCGATCTCCTGCAGCACCGAATACAGCGCCGACTTGGCGCGCATACTGCGGTGATACGTTATCGCGAAGCGGTGCGCTTCGTCCCTTATACGCTGGATCAGATGCAGGGTGCCGTCATTCCTCGGCAGAACGACCGGTACGGGATCGTCCGGAAGGATGATCTCCTCGTTTTCTTCCGCAAGACCGATCGCGGGGATATAGGAGAGCCCGAACTTTTCGAGCACCTCCAGCGCGACGTTGAGCTGGCCCCGTCCTCCGTCCATTATAATCAGATCCGGCAGTTTTGTCCACTTTTCGTCGCCGTCCGCCGCTCTTTGAAAGCGTCTCGTAAGATGCTCGCGCATCGCCTCGTAATCGTCGCCGTCGGCAACGGTCTTTGTTTTGAACCTGCGGTAGAGCTCCTTCGCGGGTTTTCCGCCGACAAAAACCACCATGGAGCCGACGGTATCCCTGCCCTGGAAGTGGGAGTTGTCGTAGCATTCGATCCTGTCGGGGATCTCGTCCATGCCGACGATCCTCGAAAGATCAACAAGAGCGCCCTCGCTCCTCTCCCATTCCTTCATAATAAGCTCGCGCTTCCTCTTCAGCGCTTCCTTGCCGTTCATCTCGGCAAGATCGGCAAGCTGTTTCTTCTCGCCCCTCTGCGGGCAAACGAGCTTAACGGAATGCGAGCAGCTCTCCTTCAGAGCTCCGGCGATCTCGTCCGCTCCGTCCGGAAGCGTTTTAGTCACTATCTCGCCCGGGATATAGCCGCTGTCGATGTAAAACTGCATCAGGAACATCGCCATGATCTCGCCGTCCGACTCATCGGTCGCCGTAACGAAATAGCCGTCGGTCATCACGACGTTTCCGTCGCGCATCATCATGGCGTACACGACGGTGTTCATATCGTCCCTCGCGACGGCGAACACGTCGAAGCTGTTCACGGTAGTTACGGCGGCGCGCTGCTTCGCGGCAAGGCTCTCCATAGCGCGTATCCTGTCCCTTAAAAGCGCCGCTCTTTCAAAATCCATACGCTCCGCCGCCTCGCTCATTAGAACGGAAAGCTTGTCCGTGACCGGCTTGCAGCGCCCCTGGAGAAGCTGCTCGATCTCGTCAAGGTAGGCGTGGTACTGTTCCCTTGTCACCTTGCCCGAGCAGGGCGCGCAGCATTTGCCGATATGATACATAAGGCAGGGTCTTTCGCGGCGTGCGATGGCTTTTTCGATATCCTTTTTGCAGTGTCTTACCGGAAAGAAGTCCCTGACGGCGGTTATCGCCTCACGCAGCGTGACGGCGGAAAGGAACGGCCCGAAATACTTTGCGCCGTCCTTTTTGATCCGCCTTACGATCTCGACGCGGGGAAAATCCTTGCGGAGGTCGATGCGAACGTAAGGAAAATGCTTGTCGTCCTTCAAAAGGATGTTATACCTCGGGCGGTTCTGCTTTATCATGTTGCACTCTAAAGTGAGCGCTTCCGCCTCGGACGAGGTTATAGTAAACTCAAGATCGGCGATATTCGATACCATCGCGGCGACCTTGGGAGTTTTTGCGTTGTTCTGAAAATACTGGCGAACGCGGTTCTTGAGATTCACCGCCTTGCCGACATAGATTATCTCACCCGCGGAATTGTACATGCGGTACACCCCCGGGCTGTCCGGTAAAAGCTTGAGTTTATCCCTGATCAGATCGTTCATAATAATATTATAACTTATTTTTTCTTTTTTGGGAACCCATATTGCATTTAATTCGTTATATATGTAAAATGGTATTGCCATGAATGCCAAAAAGGAGGATAAAAAGATGCTTAAAAGGATCATTTCACTCTTGCTTGCCGCGATCCTGGTCATCGCGTTTGCAGGCTGCAGGAACAACACCCCCGCCGAAGCACCCGAAAACGGCGCAAAAGAAGGCTATATCAACCAGCCCGGTCAGGCAGTCCCCCTTTCCATGAACGTTACCGACGCGTCGATTTTCGACTCCTCGGTCTACGATCACAGATTCACCGATGCAAATAACGCGTTTGCGATCACTATGACAAACGCCGTCGCGGACGACTGGACCGGCGTTTACTCTCCCCTCTCGCTCCAGATCGCGCTCCAGATTCTCTCTAACGGCGGCGACGAGGAAACGGCGCAGGCGCTCCTTGCGACCGTCTGCCCCGGTCTTACGAGGAGCGACGTGAACGCAAGCTCCGCCAAGCTCCTGTCCATGCTTATGAAAACGCCGGGCGTCACGGTCAATAATGCTGTGGTTGTCAACAACGCTTATCAGCTGAGCGAGGAATTTGCAAGAACCGCCGCCAACTACTATCGTTCCTCCGTCGGCGCGCTCGATTTCTCCAATCCGGACAGTGCGCTCAAGGAGCTTAACGGCTGGATCGAGCAGAATACCAACGGTCTCGTAAAAGAGCTTATCGATCGCGTCGGCGTTGATACCGCGATCGTTATTCTCAACGCGCTCACTCTTGAGCTCAAATGGGAAAAGCCCTTTATCGCCATGCGCGGTCTGTCGCCTTTTTACGGGCTTAAGGGTGAGGAATACGTCGCCATGATCCAAAAGACCGACGAGCTTAAATTCGGAGTGTTCGACGAGGGCACTATGGCGCTCATCCCCTACGAAGGCGGCGAATACTGCATGGCAGTGATACTGCCCGAAAAAGACGTTTCGCCCAAGGAAGCGGTCTCTGCGCTTATCGGCAGAACGAACGAATGCAAAACTGGTTCCGTTATGATAAAAATGCCGAAAGTCGACTTGAACAATAAGCTCGACATAATCGAAATGGCGGATAAACTCGGCTTAAAAGAGGCTTTGAGCGCCAATTATGTCAACCTTATCTCCGATGATTCCGTCTCCATCACAAAAGTGCTCCAAGGCGCTTCCCTCTCCGTTACTGAATCCGGCACGATCGCCGCAGCCGCAACTGCCGTGATCGGCACAAAGGGCGCTTCGCTCTCAAAGACCGACGTCGAGATCGTCTGCGACCGTCCCTATGCCATGGCGATCTATCATATCGAAACCGGAACGGTGCTCTTCGTTTCGATAGTGAACGACGCCGCGTAATATCATATGTCGATTTGAGCCGCAGGGACGCATCCCTGCGGCTTCTTTTTGTTTCCGGTGCTTTTTGCTTGACACCTGCTCCCGAAATGATATAATATTTCATGATACAGCTAAGGGCTAAAGCCCTGTGAGATCACACCGTCCGACCGGCTCGATGCCGCGAAAGGCGGCTGTCATGCAAAGCAAAATCGGAAAGGACGCCTTTTAACAGCAAAGGCAAAGGATCACGAGTATGAAACGAGTATTAGCCGTTCTTCTTACCGCGTTGATCGTCCTTGCGGCGATGCCGGCATTTGCCGTCCTGCCGCAGGCGACTCAGGCGAGGACGACCCTTTTGGACCTCAGCAATACCACCACGGCGGCTTCCTCCTCAGCAGAGGGCTGGTCTTTTGCGCCGAGGGGGTATAACAACAAGCCTCAGCTTACGCTCAACTCCTACGGAAAGGCGAATCAGCACAGCGCGCCGATAATCGTTCCCAAGGATACGAGGATAGTCGTCAACGGCGACTGCTACATCGACAACGTCTATATGGGAGAAGCGCACCCCGCATTGAGCGGCTCTCCCGACGGTTATCTGATAATCGACGGAAGCGGCACTCTCAATCTTTATACGGAGAGCTATCACGGCTGCTGCCTCACCCTTCCGAACGGCGGTGAAAACGTCGAGGCGGAGTTTTTGTACATAAACGACGTCACGATCAACTGCTACGGAATGGAGCGTGATATGTACAACTGCGCCCTGAAGCTCCAGCCCTGCATATACTCGAACCATAACATCGAGATCCATAATGCGACGATCAATACCCATTGGGGCAAATTCGGCATAAGGGTCGAAGGCTATACTCCCATCGGCGGGACGAGCGAAACGAACTGCAACGAGATACTTATCGACAACAGTACCGTCAACATTCAGAACGAAAGCGACAACGGTCTTTGGAACTACGCTTACGGTCTTAACATAACCTACGGCAAAATACACATTACCGGCAACAGCAACGTAACGATCAACGCCGGCTCTCAGAGCATTTACGCATACCATTCGCTCACGATCGACGGCGGAACGGTCAACATACTCTCCACCCCCGTCAGTACGGCTGATATCGCAGCATTGGTCTACTGCAAGTGGCTCGTGCTCGGTCAGGGGCTCCAGAGCTTCTACGTTAGCACTACAAAGTATCCCTTGACGAAGGTGCTTCACTGCAAGCAAAGCGGAATGTCCTCACTGGGAAGCGGTCTCAATATGCAGATCGGCACGTTCTCCGGCGGCGATTTCACGCCCGGCGAGGATCCTAACAACGGTGATCTGCCCGCGCTCTACGTGACCGGCGGCGGCACAGTGATGCATACAGTAAGGTTCTACGGATACGGAGATCAGCTGCTCTCCACCGTTCAGGTGCCCCACGGAGGCACGGCGACTCCCCCGTCCGTTCAGCAGGTCGTTAACAACTCAAACGGTACATATCTCTTCTATCAGTGGGACAGGCCGCTCAACAACGTGACCTCGAATATGGACGTTCACGCCGAATACGTCCTCATCGGCGACACGAGCCTTAACGACGTCGTTCAGGCGGACGACGCGCTGCTCGCATTAAGGAGCTCTATGGGTATCGACAGGCTTTCCGACAAGATGGTATTTGCCGGCGATATCGACAGGAACGGCAGCCTTGAGGCTTCGGATGCGCTGCTCATACTCCGCTACGTAATGGGGATCATCGATACGCTCTACATACCCTGACAAGACATGATAAAAGCCCGTTCACACGAACGGGCTTTTATTTATTCCGCCTTATAGACCGATCTTCCTCCGAGGAAGGTCTCCTCGATCGGTATCGTATGGATGCTTCTTTTTTCCTCAACAAAGGGATCCCTGCCGAGTATGACGAAATCGGCAAGCTGACCGGGGGCTATGCTTCCCTTCAGGTCCTCCTCAAAGCTCGCGCGGGCGCCGCTTTTCGTAAAGCTGACAAGCGCTTCCTCCACCGTGAACGCCTGATTGGGAAGGTACGGACCGAAGCCGTCGAGGGAAGTGCGCGTAACGGCGCATTCAATGCCCTTCATCACGTCGGGCAGTTCAACCGGGCAGTCCGAGCCGTTAGAGACGGTCACTCCGCGGTCGAGCAGCGTTTTCCAATTATAGCTCGATCTGTAAAGCTCCTGCGTGAGCAGCCTGCCGACGATATGATCGTCATAATCGAGGAACACGGACTGCGCGTAAACGTGTAGCCCGAGGCGTTCGATCCTGTCGAGCTGATCCGTGCGCGTGACCTGGCAGTGGACTATCCCGTGCCGGTGATCCGGACGCGGATCAAGCTCAAGCGCCTGCTCTATGGCGTCGAGCACACGGTCAAGGCAGGCGTCGCCGATAGCGTGAACGGCGACCTGCATGCCGTGAGAATTGGCGAAAGCGATCATCTCGTTCATATGCTCCGGGGAAAAGAGCGAGAACCCGCAGTTTCCGGGATCGTCAAGATACGGCACGGAAAGATGCGCCGTCCTGCTGCCGAGAGCGCCGTCGCCCAGCATTTTGAGCGGACCTATGCGGAACATCGCGTCGCCCATTCCGGTTACTCCGCCCGCTTCAACGAAGCGTTTAAGCGGCTCAAGCTCCGTGAAATTGCACTGCTCGCACACTCGCACGGTGAGCTTACCCTCCCCGGCAAGCTCTCTATACGCTTCGTTCACGGTCTCCGGAGGCACGTCGCGGAACACGCAGTAATCGTCCGTCTGCGAGCTGGTGACGCCGAAGCTGTTGAGCTTTTTGCAGGCGAGGACGATCATTTCCTTTATCTCCGCCTTATCGGGAACGGGCAGGACTCCGTTCAAAAGCTCCATGGCGTTATCGAACAGTCTGCCGTCCGGCTCGCCGTTTTCCATGCCGATGGCGCCTCCTTCGGGGCAGACCGTATCGGCGCCGATCCCCGCGAGCTCGAGCGCCCTTGAATTGACGACGCAGCAATGCCCGCAGGCGCGGGTTATCATAATAGGGATATCCGACGAGACGGCGTCAAGGTCGGTCTTATCCGGCATGCGGTCCACGTCCGTGAAATAATCCTGATTCCAGCCGCGTCCCCTAAGCCAGCGCCCTTCCTTAACGGGATGCGCTTTAAGATGAGCCTTGAGACAGCCGATGAGCTCCTTCAGGCTCGAGGTATGCTCCGCAAGCGGCGCATGATCGAGCGTCTGTCCGAGATTCAAAAGATGCATGTGGGAATCGTTGAAGCCGGCGCAGACGAAGCGCCCGCAAAGATCGACAGTCCTATCCTCCGGATCTGCGGAGTTAAGCAGTTCTTTATCCGAGCCGACGGAAGCGAACTTCCCGTTTTCAACGGAGAACGCCTCCGCGAGGGGGAGGCTCCCCGTAAACACTTTTCCGTTATAATAGATCGTTTTCATTTGTTGATCCCATCCTTCAGCACAATAAACTCCTTCAATGCTTCAAGCACGTCTGAATAGCGGCAACCCCTGAATTCGTTTGAGAGGAGCCTTGTATTGAACTCTATCTGAATGCAGGCGATCCCGCATTCGCGGGAAACGCTCGCCGAAACGGTGTTTTGATAAGTCGCGGGAAAATTGCCGTCCATAACGATCTTTTCAAAGCCGCGTTTTTGAAAACAGCATATAAGCTCGTCCACAGCGGCGGGATCGGCGGCGACGTTCTTGCCTTCCCCCGTTCCGATCTCGATAAGCTCGCTCCTTTGCGCGGACATCTGGTGAAGGTCTATAACGAGCCGGACGCCGTTTTGCTTGACGAAATCGATGAGCGCGTCGCGGTATGGGCTCGTACGGTCGAAATTGGCGTCGTCATGCTTGTTATGGGATTTGTAGATGATATGGCAGCCGGTCTCGTCATGCAGCATCCGCGCAAGAACGCCCGTATGATACTCGCCGTATTTGATCCTGCCTGCGCGCGTCTGCTCGACGGAGTGCGGCGCGGAGATCATAACGGCGCCCGAGCCCGCCTCGATCGCGAAGGATCTCCTCGGGAGCCTGCTTTTGAAGTATTTGAGATATCGCTCGTAGCTGTTCATGGATAACCTCCCGAAACATGTGCTGATTATATCACAGCCGCCGCGCCAAGTAAACAGCGGCATAAGAAAAGCGCCGCCCAAAGGACGGCGCATGCGGTAAGCAGATTAACGCTTGGAGAACTGAGGAGCACGACGGGCTGCCTTGAGACCGTACTTCTTCCTCTCCTTCATGCGAGGATCGCGGGTGAGGAAGCCGGCCTTCTTAAGCTGGCCGCGCAGCTCGGGATCAACATTGAGCAGCGCACGGGAGATGCCGTGACGGATCGCGCCCGCCTGACCGGTGAAGCCGCCGCCGTAAACGTTGACGATAACGTCGAACTTGCTGAGGTTATCGGTGAGCTTGAGAGGATCGCGAACGATCATCTTAAGGGTCTCATAACCGAAATAGTCGTCGATATCCCTCTTGTTGATGGTGATAACACCGGTGCCGGGAACGAGGCGGACCCTGGCAACGGACTTTTTACGCCTGCCTGTACCAAGATACTGAGTAACGGATGCCATAATCTAATCCTCCTCCCGATTATTTGAGCACGAGAACCTCGGGCTTCTGGGCGGCCTGCTTATGCTCGGAACCGCGATAAATGCGGACCTTGGTGAGCATCTGCCTGCCGAGGGGGCCCTTGGGCATCATGCAGCGGATTGCTTCGTAAACGGCGAATTCGGGCTTCTTAGCCATGAGGTCGCGATATTTGACTTCCTTGAGTCCGCCGGGATAGCCGCTGTGGTGACGATAAAGCTTCTCATCAAGCTTCTTGCCGGTAAGAACGACCTTATCGGCATTGATGATGATAACGTGATCACCGCAGTCGACGTGCGGGGTATAAATGGGCTTATGCTTGCCACGGAGAATGGCGGCAACCTGGGATGCGAGACGGCCGAGCACCATGCCCTCTGCATCGACGATATACCACTTGCGCTCCATGGTCTCTGCCTTTGCCATATAGCTCTTCATGCAATGACCTCCAAATAGGTATAGTACATAATAAAATCTCTCTGTAATTATAATGGATCATCACGTTCGGGGCTGGTGACCGTGCTACTCCACCATAAACAAAGCACAAGTGCTATTATAACAAAGCGCACTTGTGCTGTCAAGCGAAAAATTCAACATTTTACTATATATTTTTGATCTCGTACGCCTCCACGTGCATGGTCGGATCGGATTTCGGGATGACCGTTTTTCGTGCAAGCGAAGGAGTGATGGAATACTCCTCCTCGCTGTGCTCCTCCATGAGCTTTATTACCGTCGGATTTGCACGCACGGTAAATTCGGATTCGTTCGGGCATTCCCTCACTCTCGTCAAAAGATCCTTGCGGAGCCTCAGCGCGCTCGTCTCGGCGGAGAGCACCCTGCCGGAGCCCCCGCAGTAAGGACAGGTCTGCTGAAGCGAGGCGGAAATATTGGTCCCGAGCTTCTTCCTCGTGACCTCTACGAGCCCGAGCTGCGTCATGCCGAGCACGACCGTCTTAACGCTGTCGCACCTTAATGCGTCGCCGAGCGTCGCCATAACGTCCTCGCGGTCGTGCGGATCGTCCATATCGATAAAGTCGATTATCACGATGCCGCCGATATCCCTCAGGCGGAGCTGCCTTGCTATCTCCAGCGCGGCTTCCTTATTAGTCTCGACGATGGTCCTTCCGAGGCTGTAATTGCCGACGTATTTGCCGGTGTTCACGTCAATGCTCGTCAGCGCCTCGGTCTGATCGATAACGATATATGCGCCGCTCTTGAGCCACACGCGCCTTGAAAGCGCAACGTCGAGCGCCTGCTCCGCGCCGTACTTGTCGAACAGATCGAGTCCTTCGTAGTATTCCACCTTATCCTGCTGATCGGCGCTCACGAGCGAGCGGATGAGCTCGAAATGCTTTTTGTCGTTCACGACGAGCTTAACCACGTTGCCCGTGAACAGATCCCTGACGGTCCTGAAAACGAGCGAATCGTCCCTGTGGATGAGCTTCGGGGCGCGCGATTCGTTATACCGCCTTTGGATCTCGTTCCATTCGTTCACAAGTGAAACGAGGTCCTGCTTGATGATCTCCTCGTCAAGCCCCTCCGCCGCGGTGCGGACTATTACGCCCGTTCCCCGGGGAAGTATCTCCCCTACTATACGCTTCAGGCGTTTGCGTTCCTGATCGGATACGATGCGCTTGCTTATGCCGATGAATTCGACGGTCGGCAAGAACACGAGCGTCCTGCCCGGAAGCGAGATCTGGGTGCTTGCCCGCGCACCCTTGGTGCCGATGGGCTCCTTCACGATCTGTATCATTATCTCCTGCCCGACGCGGATGATATCGCATATCATGGAAGGCGTGAGCTTTTCCTCGATCTGATCTTCCCCGAGCAGAGAACTGTCGGGCTTAATGTCGCCCGCGTAGAGGAAGGCGTTTTTATCCTCCTTTATATCGACGAACGCCGCAAACATGCCCGGAAGCACGTTCTGCACCCTGCCCTTGTAGATATTGCCGACGAGCCTTTCCCTGTCGCGGCGCTCTATATAGAACTCGACCGGAACGCCGTTCTCGAGCAGCATCACGCGGGTCCTGTACGGATTCACGTCCACAAGTATGGTTTTTTCCGCGTTGTCGTTCAATCGCGTTTTCATTTAAGCTCCCCCCGTCCGAAAGGACATTCAATCCATGAGCGCGTCCCTGTCGAGCCGTATGCTCACGCGCTCGATATCCGATATTCCCGCCTTGCCGAGCTTTTTATAATACTCAGTAAGCAGCATATCGGGGTTCAATCCGCCCTCGGCGCTCAATACTCCGCTGATGCGGAATACGGCTGTGCTGCCGTCGAGACCGATCAATTCGAATCCCAGCGCCATGGGTCTTATATCCGTGGGCTTTATGCCGCCCTTTGTCTTTTTCATTACCACGATCTCGTTGGAAAGGAGATCGCTTATCGCTTTATTGAGCTCCTCCTCCGTCACGGGCTCGGCAAACTCGACCGCCGCGCGGTATTCGGCGGAGCGCATCGCAGACGTAAGGCTCTTTCGCGAAGTCCCGAGATCGAATACCTCCGTTATCCTCACTCCCTCCGGGAGCCACGGAGCGGTCTTCTCAACGAACGCATCGGGCGTCATATCCTCGGTCAAAGTCACGTCGAGGTATTCGCCGCGGCTTGTAAACCCCACGGAAAGCGCCGTCGCGAAGGAAAGGAGCGGGTGCGGGTTGAAGCCCTGCGAATACGCGAGCGGCAGCTTCGCCCGGCGGAAAGCCCTTTGAAACAGCCTTAACAGATCGAGGTGCGAAACGAACCTGACCGGCGCTTCCTTTGTAAAAACAACAGCCAGCCTCATTCAGTCCACCTTCTTTCCGCAAAACTCGGAGCATCTTGCGCCAAAGCATCCGTTGCAGCCCTTGCGGCAGTCCTTGGTTATCTGTGCGGCGTAAGCTTTCTCATGCTCGCGTTTGAGATAATCGAGCGAAACCACTGCGTCCATATGCTGCCACGCAAGCGGCTCGTCCAAATCTATCCTGCGGTTGGCGAACTGCTCGACGGTAAGACCGTTTTCGCCGAACGCCCTTTCCCATGCGTCCTTTTTGAAATGCTCGTCCCACGAATCGAGCCTTGCGCCGTATTCGTATGCCTTTATAAGCACGCTTGCGAGCCTCCTGTCGCCGCGCGCAAACGCCGCTTCGAGCCTGCTCGTCTCGGAGAAATGGCAGGAGAACTCCACTCCCCTTATGCCCTTGAGCGCGTTCCTTAAAAGCGCCTGCCTGCGGAGCACCTCCGACACGGGGATCTGCGGCTCCCACTGGAAGGGCGTGAACGGCTTGGGCACGAAGGTGGATGCGGAGACGGTGCACCTTAAGCCCTTGCCGCGCAGCTCCTTCGGCATGGAGTAGAATTCGCGGCTGACCTTCCTTGCAAGCTCCGCGATGCCGAGGACGTCCTCGTCCGTTTCGGTGGGCAGACCTATCATGAAATAGAGCTTTACGCCGTGCCAGCCCGCCTCGAACGCGTCGTGCACGGAGCGAAGAAGATCCTCCTCCGTAACGCCCTTGTTGATAACGTCGCGAAGGCGCTGCGTGCCCGCCTCCGGTGCGAATGTCAGGCCGGTCTTCCTGACCTTCTGTATCTTCTCGAGATCGTCCTTAAGGAACGAGTCGATACGCAGGGAGGGAAGCGAAACGCTGACGCGGTCCTTCTCGTACCTGTCGAGTATTATGGGCACGAGCTCATGTATATGCGAATAATCGCCGCTCGAAAGGGAGAAGAGCGAGATCTCGTCATAACCGGTGCAGTCGAGCGAATCGTCCGTCTGCTTTATCACGGTGTCCATTTCCCTTTCGCGCACGGGGCGGTAGATGAAGCCCGCCTGACAGAAGCGGCAGCCCCTTGTGCAGCCGCGGAATATCTCGAGCGCGACGCGGTCGTGAACGATGCTCATGTAAGGAACGACGAGCTTGCCCGTATAGACCGCCTTGTCAAGATCCATCACTACTCGTCTCTCAATAAAGTCCGGCGCGGCGGGCTCGAGCTTTACGAGCGATTTGAAATTGCCGTCCCCGCCGTATTCGGCGTTATAGAACGAGGGAACGTACACGCCCTTGATTTTGGACAGCCTTTCAAGCGTCCCGCGCCTGTCGACGCCCTCTTTGACGCAGGAGGAATACTCGTCCATAAACTCGTTCATGACCTCTTCGCCGTCGCCGAATATGAGCGCGTCCATGATATCGGCGACAGGCTCGGGATTGCATACGCAGGGACCGCCCGCGATAATAAGCGGGTGCTCCTCTCCCCTGTCGGCGCTCAAAAACGGTATTCCCGCAAGATCGAGCACCGTGAGGATATTGGTATAGCACATCTCGTATAACAGCGAGAAGCCGATCAGGTCGAATTCGCCGAGGGGAGTGTGCGTTTCGAGCGAATAGATGGGGATCCCGTTTTCGCGGAGCGCCGCCTCCATATCGAACCACGGAGCGTAGGCGCGCTCGCAGTAGGTGTCGTCCCTCTCGTTCAGCACGTTATAGATGATGCGCGAGCCCAGATGACTCATGCCTATCTCGTAAACGTCCGGAAAGCAGAGCGCGAAACGATGGCGCTTCGTCCCGTCGGGACGCGTAAGCTCCTTAACGCGCATGTTAAGCTCCCCGCCGGTATAGCGGGTCGGTTTTTCGACCTTTTTCAAAATACTGTTTAGCTGAGAGATTTTCAATTGATCCTCCGCCGGGTATTCGGCAACACTTTTCATAATATTAGTATAATACAAAAACGGCATTATGGCAACAAATAATAATTATTTCGACGAATGGCGAATAAATATTTTATATGCAGCTTGCGTCCGATCGAAGCCGGTCGGGATTCGGCAGAATACGCCGGGAAAGGGTATTATGAAAAAAGGTATCGTAAATGATTCGCAGAGGCTGTTCGCCGTTGTACTGACGGCATGCTTTGTTCTTGCGGTATGTTCGCCGGTCTTTGCCGAGCCGGCGGAGGGCGTCGGCGAAGCGGGCTCAGTGCTGCTCGTCGACGCATATTCCGGACAGGTAATATTTGAAAAAAACGCCGACGAGACGGTGGAATTCGCAGGACTTAAACGCCTGCCCGCTCTGCTTGCGGTATGCCGCGCATTCGACGAGGGAGCGATAACGCCCGATTCCGCCGTTACCGTTTCCGAAAAAGCGGCGGAGATCCGCGGCGCGACGGCATTCCTATCGGCAAACGAGCGGATACTTGCGGACGACGTTTTGAAGGCGGCGGTCATATTGAACGCGGGCGACGCCGTATGTACGCTCATCGAGGCGGTGTTCGGAAACGAAGCCGCCGCGCTTGAAGAGATCTCCCGTGAGCTGAAGGGGCTCGGCGTCGGTTACGTTCCGGAGGATGCTTTGGGCGGAAGCTCCCCCATAAGCGCAAGGGATATTGCGCTCATCGGCATGGAGCTTGCAAAGAGCGAGGCGTATCTTAAATACTCTTCCGTTTATCTTGACTCCATCACGCATGAAAACGGCTCGGTCACGGAATTGACAAACCCAAACCGGCTTGTAAGGCATTATTCCGGCTGTTACGGGCTTGCGACAGGTTCCGTCGGATCGAGCGATTACGCCGGAGCGTTCATCGCAAGGCGCGGGAATTCGGCGTTTCTCGCCGTCGTTTCCGGTATGCGCTCCGCCGCGTCAAGAGCAAAGCTCGCTTCCGCGCTCCTCGATCACGCGTTCAGTTCGTACAGGCGGGTCGAGCTCGGCGCCGCGGGAGAAACGGTCGGAGCGGTGCTCGTATCGGGCGGTATGCTTCCTTCCGTTGAAGCAAGGACTGCGGCGCCCGTCTCTGCGCTCGTGCCCGTCGGCGATACGAAGCTTACTTCGTATGCCGACCTGCCCGAAGCTATTGAAGCTCCTGTCGATGAAGGAGCGCTTTTGGGAACGCTCCTTATCAAAAACTCAGCCGGCGAAACGATCGGCGAGGTGCCGCTGGTCGCCTCGGCAAACGTCGAAAAGGCAGGATTGGTCGATATCATAGTAAGGATCTTCCGCTCGTTCGTTCATGCAGATAAATAAAAAGCTCCCCGGGAGCAGCCCTTGGGGAGCTTTCGTATAACGATGCTTCACAGCATATCGTTCGGGTTTATCTCTATTCCGCGGAAGCCGTCCACCCTGAAGCCGTCGGCAAGCTTCCACAGCGCGTTTATCGCGGAAGAAGTATGCTTCGTGCGGGCGAGCTTGATTATCACGGAATAGCGATACTCGTTCTCGCGGCGTTTTATCGGTGCGGGACCGTTTGAGATAAAGAGTATCTCCCTATCGTTCTCCTTAAGCGCATCGGAAAGCGCAGCGCCCGCTTTTTCGGCGAAAGCGGCGGCATTTTCCGCTGCGTGTTTTTCGTTTTCGGACTCAAAGAGCGCGCGGACGAACACCGAGAACGGCGGGAACAGCGTGCGGAGTCTGTCGTCGATCTCAAGCTTATAGAACGATTTGTAATCGTGCTTTGCCGCAAGCTGAACAGCGCGGTGATTGGGCGCGTTGGTCTGTATGACGACGAGACCCCGCCTCTTTTCGCCGCCCTTCAAGGCCCTGCCCGCCCTGCCGGCGACCTGGGTCAAAAGCTGGAAGGTCCTCTCCCCGCTTCGGTAGTCCGAATGGAACAGCGATGCATCCGCGTAGACCACGCCGACGAGAGTGACGCCGGGGATATCGAGCCCCTTTGCGACCATCTGCGTACCGATCAGCACGTCGGCGTCCCCGCGCACGAACGCGTCAAGGATATCCCTGTGGGAGGTCTTGCCGCCGGTTGTATCGGTGTCCATGCGAAGGCATCTGACGTTCGGGATGAGTTTTTTAAGCTGCTCCTCCACCTGCTGCGTGCCCACGCCGGAATACTTGATGTACTCCGATCCGCAGGAGGGGCACTTTTTCGGCACCCTTGCCGAATAGCCGCAGTAGTGGCAGCGCAGAGTATCGTCGAATTTATGATAGGTAAGCGCCACGTCACAGTGGGGACACGTGAAAACGAAGCCGCACGCGCGGCACTCCCCGTGCGAGGAATAACCGCGCCTGTTCAGAAACAGTATCGCCTGCTCGCCCGATCCCACGCATTTTTTCAGGTCGTCGGCGAGCTTCCTCGAGAATATGCTGTTGTTGCCGGAAAGGAATTCGCTCCTTAAATCGACGGTCTCCACCTCCGGCATGGGGATGCCGTTTATCCTTTCGGGAAGCTCAATGAGCTTGTACGCGCCCTTCTCGGCACGAAGATATGAAATGAGCTGCGGCGTTGCGCTGCCGAGTACGAGCTTGCCGCCCGTGAGCCTGACGCGCCTTATCGCGACCTCATCGGTGGAGTAAGGCGGCGTGCCCTCCGCTTTATAGGTCGGCTCATGCTCCTCGTCGATCACGATGAGCTTCAGGTTTTCGATGGGGGCGAATACGGCGCTCCTCGCTCCGACGACGACGCGCGCCTTCCCGAGGCGGAGCCTGCGCCACTCGTCATAGCGCTCGCCCACGCTCAAATGGCTGTGCATCACGGCGACCGTATCGCCGAAGCGGCTCCTGAACCTGTCGGTGGTCTGGGGGGTAAGCGAGATCTCCGGCACGAGCACTATCGCGCCGCCTCCCTCGTCGAGAGCTTTTTGGATGGCGTTGAGATAGACCTCCGTCTTGCCGCTGCCCGTTACGCCGTGGAGCAGGAACACGTCGCCTGCGGAGCCGTTTTCGATCGAATCGACAGCCCGCTTCTGATCGGGCGTGAGCTCCGGCGGAACGTCCCTTTCGGGAGCGCCCGCAAACGGGCTCCTGAACGTAACGAAGCCGTGTTCGGTTATAACGCCCTTCTTCAATAGCGCGGCGACCGCCGCCCCCGCGCCGGGGATGTAAGCGTTCAGGTCCGCGACCGACATGGGCGCGCCGACCTTTTCAAGAAGCTCGAATACCTCCGTCTGCTTGGGAGAACGCGGCGTGCCGTCCTTTTTGAGCATCCCGGCTTTTATCTGCCCGCAGTCGGCGCCTGGCGCGATCGAGACCGTACGGACGGTCTTTTCCTTTACCCTTGAGCCGCGAAGCTGCGCGGGAAGCATGAGCCTTAAAGCATCGCAGAGCGTGCAGTGATACGCGCGCGCGATCCATTCGGCAAGCTCTATCTGCTCGGGCAAAAGCGCGGGATACGGTTCCATCGTGCGGATGACGCTCTTGACGGAAAAGTCCGCTTCGTACTCCTCGCAAAGCTCGATAACGAACGCCTCGGTGGGCTTGTTGGACCTCCCAAAAGGCACAAGGACCCGATGCCCTGTTCGGACGTCGAGTTCCTCGGGAACGGAATAGGTGAAGAGCCTGTCTACGTTCGAGTTCGCTATATCAACGATAAGCTTTGCAAACAAGCCTTTCACCTCGCTGTTCTGTTAGCTGTCGATCAATACTCGGAAGTCTTCCTGTATTCGTCGGGATAATGGATATCGAGCTTGCCTGCGTTAAGCTCCTCTACCGCGATGGAGACCGGCTTCTCATTGCCGATATCCTCGCCGGAGAGCATGATCTGCCTGGCGCGCCTTGCGACAGAGGTAACGAGCATATAGCGGCAGCCCGCCTTGACTTCGATCTCGTTTACCGGGGGTTGATTCATCATGGTGGTTATTCCTCCTAATACTGTTTATCAAAAATCTTCTTCAATGAGTTCATTGACAAAATCAGCGCAGTAGCCGGGCGTGAGCTTGCTCGTCTCAACGATGCGCCTGCACTGCTCTATCGCAAGCTCCAGATCGTCGTTCACGACGACGTAATCGTACTCTCCCATACGGGAAAGCTCCGATTTGGCTTCGGCAAGACGGCGCTCGATAACGGGCTGTTCCTCCGTGCCCCTTGTTTCGAGCCTGCGGCGAAGCTCCTTCATGGTGGGCGGAGCAAGCATTACGGCGACTGCCTCGGGGCAGTTCTCCTTGACCTTCATGGCACCGTTGACGTCGATATCAAGCAGCACGTCATGACCCATGGCGATCTGCTCCTCGACGTATTTCCTGGGCGTGCCGTAATGATTGCGGCCGAAAACGTTCATGTATTCAAGGAACTCACCTGCTTCTATCATGGCGTTGAATTCCTCGTCCGAAAGGAAGAAATACTCCCTGCCGTGTTCCTCGCCGGGTCTCGGCGCCCTTGTGGTCGCCGAAACGGAGAAGACCATGCTGCCTTCGCTGCCCTCAAGAAGCGCCTTCGCGACGGTGCCCTTGCCCACGCCGGAAGGACCCGAGATTATAAACAGAATACCCTTTTTCATGCCCGCCTCCAAATGTTATTCAAGGTTCTGCACCTGTTCTCTGATCTTTTCGATCTCCGCCTTGCCCTCGATCACAAGCGCGGTGATCTCCTTATCATTGGCCTTTGAGCCGATGGTATTGAATTCGCGGTTCATCTCCTGCACGATGAAATCCATCTTGCGGCCGACGGCAACTCCGTTTTCAAGAAGCTCCCTCGCGGCAGCGACGTGGCTCTTGAGCCTGACGAGCTCCTCGTCTATATTCGCTCTGTCGGCAAAAAGGGCGACCTCCGTGGCGAGCCTTGCGGTATCGACCTCGGTCTCGGCAAGCACGGCGGCTATCCTTTCGTTCAGCCTCGCCCTGTAATCCTGCACGACGAAGGGCGCGCGTTCCGCGATCGCAGCCCTGATGGCAAGCACGGAATCAAGCCTTGCGAGAAGATCCGCCGAGAGCCTTTCGCCCTCTATACGGCGCATACCGATCAGCTCGTCGCACGCGGCGATAAGCGCGTCGTCAGCCAAAGCTATAACGGCGTCGCGGTCCTCCTCCGCCTCAACAACGTCCACAACATCGGGGAACCTCAGTGCGTTTACGACGGAGAGGTCGTTCCTCAAGCCGTATTTATCCGCGCACTCGCCAGCGGCGGCGAGATATGCCTCGAGCAGAGCGGGATCGACGACGACCTGCTTCGCGTCGTTCCTTGTATTGCGGTAGGTGACGAACACGTCCACATGGCCCCTCGTAAGCTTTTCGGTAAGCACGCGCCTGATCTCATCCTCAAGGAAGGAGATGTGACGAGGCATCCTGAAGCCCAGATCGAGATAGCGGTGATTGACGCTTTTCAATTCGACGGTCATTTCCCTGCCGTCCTTCAAAACATTGGCTCTGCCAAAGCCGGTCATGCTGTTTGCCATGTGATTCCCCCCCTAATCTTTAACTTACAAATTATAGCATATAGTTTCAGTAAATGGAAGGGTTTCAGAAAAAAATCCGCTCATTCGATATTGTTAAGTCCGTCGTAAAGCTCGTTGAACGACTTCATCCCGCCGCATCTGCCGAAAGAGAGCTCCCGATCCTCGCCGAATTCAAACAGGAAGCACTTCGTAAGCTCCTCCACGGTCTGCTCCAACGCGTTGAAAAACTGTGTATAGGCAAAATCCCTTGCCTTCGACTCCTCGGGGAAGCTGCTTTGTATAAGGGATTCCGTCACCTGATCGAGCGGGTACATCTTTATGTGCATAAGCTCGTGCAGTATTACCTCCTCGACGTTTTCCTGCTTGGGGTCGGCGGCGTTCAAAAGGAGGATCGCCTTTCTGTCGTCGCAGTCGATCTTGAAATCGCCCGTCTTCCTCCACTCCGGGTCCTCGACGAATTCGAGCTTCACGTCCCAGGTGGGCGTGATCCTCAGCTTACGGCAGTATCTCCCGAATAATTCGGATGCATGTTCCTTGTTCATAACTCCCTCCAAAGGCTTTTATTCCTTGATTGACATTTATTTCGGGTCGATTGGGAAATCAATCAGAGAACCGTCCCCTGATTGACGCATAGTTTTTTCTCCTTTGTCCTGCATTCCGTTTTTGTTCCGTCAGTCCCACCGCGTCCGGGCAGGCCGGAGGCCGGTTTCTGACGCTGAACAGGTTACATTATCCAATATATCACGCGCCTGCGCATTGCGCAACAGTTTTTCGTCCCGCCGCGTCTCGGGAAGGACGGGTTTTGTGCATCTTGTCGCGCAATTCTGCATCTTACCCTCCCAGGGCTTGAAAAAGCGAAAAGGGGCTGGTATGATGCAGACAGAATCAAAGCAAAGGAGATGCCCCAATGAAAAAACTGTTTGAGAAAAAACCCGTCCTGTTTGCCGTGCTGTGGATCGCGCTGTACTGCGCCGTAACTATCCCGATTCGCGGACAATTTGGTGACGGAAGTCTCTGGTCCCTGGTGGGTTTGGCCGCTGTCGCCCTTGCCCTCGTTGTCGTCAGCTCTGCCATTCCCCTGTGGAAAAAGCTTGGCGTCGCAGTTCGCCCGCAGAACCTCCGCCTGTGTCTGTACTTCCTCCCCATGTGGCTCCTGACCACCGGCAATCTCTGGGACGGCTTTCTGCCGCACTACTCCGGCGCCTCCCTGTGGTACGCCCTCGGTTCCATGGCCCTGGTCGGCTTCGTAGAGGAGATGATCTTCCGTGGGTTCCTGTTTCGCGCTCTGCTGAAAAAGGACGGCCCTAAGGGAGCCGTCATCGTCTCCGCCGTGACCTTCGGCATCGGCCATATCGTGAACATCCTGGCCGGGATGGACCTGGCGGAAAACCTGATCATGGTCGTCTTTGCCATCGCCTGGGGCTTTGTCTTCACCATGGTCTACTACAAAAGCGGCAGCCTGTTTCCCTGCATCATCGCCCACGCCGTCGTCGATGTCCTCTCCATGCTGTCCAGGGAGACCGCCTGGGGCGCTACGGCCAATATCGGCGCCGTCATCGTGATTGGCCTGGCCTACAGCCTCTGGCTCCGGAAGCTGCCCCCCGCCTTCGCCGGTCCGGAAAAAGCCGACACAGCAGAATCGGACCACAAATAAGGATTCATAATCGAAAGGAGACAATCTATCATGGGATTTCTTTACAACAAGCTGCTCAAGCCCCTCCTGTTCACCGACTATGACGGTCTGCCGGTCAGCGGCAAACATGCAGTGAAAGAGGCCTCCGCCATCCTGATCGACCGCGCAAGGCCCGACCCCTTTGAGAAGGCGGGCGGTTTCCGCGAGGTGCCCGTGCATTTCTACTATCCGGAACCGGACGAAAAGGACCCGGAGCGCTTCCCGCTCGTCGTCTTCTCTCACGGCGCATTCGGCTTCTATAAGAGCAACTACTCCACCTACGCGGAGCTTGCGAGCAACGGCTATGTCGTCGCCGCCCTGGACCATCCCCATCATGCGTTTTTCACAAAAAACACCCGGGGCAAGCGCGTGTTCGTTGACAAGGCCTTTTTCCGGGCTGCGACCGGGCGGGGAGGCGAGCTCGACGCGCAGAAGGAATACGAGCTCTATTCCGGCTGGGTCGCGCTTCGGACGTCTGACGTGAGCTTTGTCATCGACGCGCTGAAGGCCGCCGCGCAGAGCGGCGAGACGGACAGCAGCTGGTTCGTCTCCGAGCCGGAGGGCGAAGCCGCCCGCTCTGTGCCGCAGCTGCTGGACGCTTCCAGGATCGGTGTCATGGGGCACTCCCTGGGCGGCGCCGCCGCGGTGGAAATCGGAAGACAGCGCAGGGACGTCTCCGCCGTTATCGACCTCGACGGGACCATGCTGGGAGAGTACACCGGCGCGGAAAACGGAAAACTCACTTTCCGAGAGGACCCTTTTCCGGTTCCGGTACTTGAATTTTGCGGCTGGGATCAGTATAATAAGGTCCTGGAATTCCTTGCGCAGGGCGAGTGCTATCCCAACGACGTGCTGATCCGCAGCGCCGCTGCCGGCTTCTCCACAACGCTCCGCGGCACAAAGCATATGGACTTTACCGATTTGCCCCTGTTCTCTCCCTTTTTGGGGAAAAAGCTTGGGAAGGGGGAGCGGGACACTGCGGAGGCCTTGCAGATCGTCAATTCGCTGGCGCTGGAATTCCTGAATTGCTATCTGAAAGGTGAGGGCGTCTTTACGGTAGAGCCTATCTATTGATTGCCCGAATAACAGCATG
>DGHD01000040.1 GCA_002392505.1 Christensenella sp. UBA3857
AGGAACGAGCGGTGGATGAGGGATGTTTCCGATAAACTTGAGCTTCCCGACTGCGTAACAGTAGAAAAGATCAGATGAAAATCCTCCGGATTTTCCGAAAAGATAACCTCCTCATCACCGCTTACGCGGAGCTTTTGCCGGGGCGGACCTTGCCGCCCGTTCTCCGTCTCCCCGACCATTCACCGGATGGTCGGGATCGCCTTCGGCGACCGACTCCGAACCCACCCCGGGGGAAGCCTTTTTGTTCGATTCCGCGCCAGCGTAAGCCTTCCCTTGGGGGAAGGGGGACCGCGAGGAACGAGCGGTGGATGAGGGCTTTTTCATGCGCCTTCGGGCGCATATCGAACGCTCAAGCGTATATCGAAAACGTTGAGTTTATATCGATATGCCGCAAGGCATAATATCGTCCTCGCCTTGCTCGCTCAAGGCGAGCCTTTTTATCCGCAGTTTTCTGTTGTCAAACCGACCGATCCGTGTTATAATAAATTGTTATAATATCCCCTAAGGAGGTACATCTATGCATTGGTCCTATGAGATAGCGAAGAAGATAATCGAGCGCCGCCCCGATAAGGAGGAGTACGTCTGCGCCGCGGGCATCAGCCCCTCCGGCAGTGTTCACATCGGCAATTTCCGCGACGTCGCGACGAGCTGGTTCGTCGTGAAGGCGCTTCGCAGCATGGGCAAAAAGGCGAAGATGCTCTTCTCCTGGGACGAGTACGACCGCATGCGCAAGGTCCCCGCGAACGTGGCGAAGATCACGGAAGGGTTCGAGAAGTACATCGGCTGTCCCTATACCGCCGTGCCCAACCCCTTTGACGACGACGCGAAGACCTATGCCGAGCATTTCGAGCGTGAATTCGAGCCCGCCATGCTGGGCTTCGGGGTCGAGATGGATTACCGCCATCAGTCCGAAATGTACGAGAGCGGCAAGTACACCAACGAGATCATCCATGCGCTCAAGTGCCGCAGGGAGATCTTCGACATACTCGACAGCTTCCGCACGCAGGACGCCAAGGAGGGCGAGCGCGACGCTTACATGCCCGTTTCCATCTACTGCCCCAAGTGCGGCAGGGACACCACGCATATCGACTCCGTTTCGGAGGACTGCACCCACGCGCACTATACCTGCGACTGCGGGCATGAGGGCGATTTCGATTTCGTCAACGAGCATAACGTGAAGCTTGCCTGGAAGGTCGACTGGGCTATGCGCTGGGCGTACGAGGGCGTCGATTTCGAGCCCGGCGGCAAGGATCACGCCGCGCCCACCGGCAGCTATCAGACGAGCCGCGTCATCTCCCGCGAGATATTCGGCTATGAAGCGCCGCTCTTCGTCGGTTACGAATTCATAGGCATAAAGGGCACCACCGGCAAGATGAGCTCCTCGTCCGGTCTGAACCTCACGCCCGATTCGCTCCTCAAGATCTACGATCCCGAGATAATCCTCTGGCTCTACGCCAAGACGGAGCCCGCGAAGGCGTTCGACTTCTGCTTTGACGACGGCATACTCCGCCAGTATTTCGAGTTCGACAGGCAGTATAAGGACTGGCTCGACGGGAAGAGCGACGAATTCATGAACGTCGTTTTCGACGACTGCCTTATCGAGGGCAGACGCCCCGAGACCGTGCCGATGAGCCTGCTCGTGCAGTTCGGCTCCATCGTCGATTTCAACGTGCCCATGCTCGAGAAGGTGTTCGAGAAGGTCGGCACCCCCTATAAGGAGGCGGATTTCTCCGAAAGGCTCCCCAAGGCGAGGTACTGGCTTGAGAACTGCTCGCCCGAGAGCGTGTATCGCCTCCGCGCGACGCGCAATTTCGAGGTCTACAACGCGCTTTCGGAGCCCGAAAAGAAGGAGATCGCGCGGCTTTACGAGGTGCTTGACGCCGGCGGATACGATCTCGACGGGCTGCAAACGCTGCTTTACGCCATCCCCAAGGAGGCGCTTCCCGAGAACGCGGGCGACAAGGAATTGAAGAACGCCCAGGGCGCCTTCTTCAAGAACGTCTACCGGCTCCTGATCGACAAGGAGCGCGGACCGAGGCTCTACCTCTTCCTCTACGCGATAGAGAAGGATTCCTACATGAAGCTCCTCGATTTCTCCCATCCGAAAACGGAGGAGGAGGAAAGGATCGAGCGCGAGGCGCTTGAGGCTGAGGCGAAGAAGAACGCCGCGCCCGAGAAGAAGATCGAATACGGCGAGCCCGATCCCTTCACGCCCGTAAAGCCCGAGATCGGCATCGACGATTTCATGAAGGCGGATCTCAGGGTAGCGAAGGTCCTGAAGTGCCAGGAGATAAGGAAATCCCATTCCTGCTACAAGATAACGCTCTTCGACGGCGAGGGCGAGCGCGTGATCGTCTCCTCCATAAAGGCGTATTACGAGCCGGAGGAGCTCGTCGGAAAGAAGCTGATCGTCGTCGCGAACCTCGCCCCCGCAAGGATCGCGGGCGTCGAGTCGAACGGCATGCTGTTAGCCGGTACCAACAACGCCTGCGGCTGCAAGGTCGTCTTTGTGGACGACGCCGTGCCCGAAGGCACCATGATAAAATAATCTGCCGATCGAAATGCCGAAGCGGTAAGCTTCGGCATTTTTCAGGAGGACTGTATGAAGACCGTATCCGTAATGCTTCAAAACCTCTGCGTCCCGTGCGAATGCCGGTGCCGCTACTGCCTGCTCTCCTGCGACGGGAAAACCGTCGGCACGGATTGGGAGCGGGGGCTTTCGTTCGCCCGCGCGTTCACGGAGGGGCTTAAAAAGGAAAGACCGGAGCTTGGCGTGCTGTTCTCGTTCGGCGCCTCCATGGAGCATCCGCGGCTTCCCGAAGCCCTTGACGAGCTGAGGGCGCTGTCAAGCCCGCAGTCGGAATTCCTGCAGTGCGACGGCATGAAAATGCGCTCCGACGCGGAATGCGCTTCGCTCGCCGGAATGCTTGCAGAAAAGGGCGTTAAGCATTTGAATTTCACTTTCTACGGACCGGAGGAGTATCACGACCGCTTTGCCGGAAGGCGCGGCGATCATGCGCTGATGCTCCGTATGCTGCGCGCGGCAGGCAAAGCGGGGCTTGAGCTGTCCGTCGGCATACCCGTAACAACGGAGAACGTTTCCCGGGCGGAGGAGCTCATCGACCTCCTTCACGCCAACGTTCCCGAGCTTGCCGTAAAGCTTTTCATACCGCACGGCGAGGGGCGCGGGCGGTTTTTGGAGGGTATAAGGCTTTCAGAGGAAGACCTCGGGGTCCTCTCCCCCGCCGCTCTCGGGCTCCTGAACCGGAGCGTTTACCGTCCCGAGCGCGAGTGGCTTACCGGCGGCTTCTATAAGGAGGAGACCGTCAGGACGCTGATCATATCCCTCCGCGCGGACAATATCGACCGCTATGAGGCCATGGCTCCCGGCGCCGTCGTTGCCGAGGCGGAGGCGCTCGACGACGGCTATTACGCCGCATTCCCCGATTTTTACGAGCTCGCCGCGCTTTACGGCGACCCCGCGGGAACGAAGCTCTACCGGCAGCGCGACCTTTTCCATTACTACCGCCGCAGGTATGCGCTCGATCACGGCACGGAGGTTTACGACGTGACCGACGAACGGCAGACCGGCTCGAGAAGGAGCTGAAAAACGCGGGCGACGCCCGCGCATATGAAAAAACAAAGCATGGCAAATACTTGCCATGCTTTTCTTGTCCTGTTTTTATTCCTTCGTTATCGCCGTATAAACGCATTCACGGTCCCTGCCGCGGTAGGAAATGATCTCCCTCTCCCCCGTGGGACGCATGCCGCATTTTTCCATAACGCGGAGGCTCGCCGCGTTCTCTGTGAACGCTCCCGCCTTTATCACGCGGAAGCCTTCGGCGAACAGCTCCCGCACGGCGGCGGCAAGCGCCTCCGGAGCGAAGCCCCTGCCCCTCGAAGCCGGGTCGACGAACCAGCCGAGCTCGACCTCTCCTTCCTCCATGCGGACGTCGTGGATCATGCCGATCAGCCTTCCGTCAAGGTAAATGCCGCGGGCGAAGCGGTCCTCCCTGTGCGTGAAGGCGTAAAACCGGTCAAAGAGCGCATTCCGAGCATCGGGCGTGTCAAGATCGGGGACCATGTACGTCCCGTTGACGCCGGGGTCACGGAGCAGCGCGATCAGCGTTGGCGCGTCCTCTTTGCCGAGCGGCGCAAGCGTGAGCCGTTCCGTGAGGATGACAGATCTCATACGCCGTAGATCTCGCCAACGAGGCGTTTGAACTCGTCCACTCTGCCGCGGTAGGAGGCGAGGCTCATGCGCCAGAATTCCTTATCGGTAAGGTCGATGCCGGCGATGAGGGCGGTATCCTCCACGCTCATTACGGGCGTGGCATGGAGCAGACTGCGGTACTTCCCGACGAATCCGGGGCCCTCCTCAAGATACTTGGCGTAGAGCCCGCGCGCGAACAGTCCGCCGAACGCGTACGGGAAATTGTAGAAGGAAAGCCCGCTCGAATAATAATGCCCCTTGCAGACCCACATATAGGGATGCAGGTATTCGGGATCGAGCCCGTCGCCGTACGCCTTCTTCTCGGCGTCGAGCATCATGGCGCAGAGCCTGTCGGGGAACATGAACTCCTCCTCGCGGTTGGCGAATACGGCGCTCTCGAACAGGTAGCGCGAATAGATGTCTATTATGATCTGCGTGGTGTCCATGAGCTGGCTCTCGATGAGCGCGAGCTTCTCCCCGGGATCCTTCGCGGCGGCGATCGCGGCGTCCATAACGACGTGCTCGTTGAAGGTCGAGGCGGTCTCCGCAACGGGCATCGAATAATCGCCGTTAAGGGGACGGTGATCCTCAATATTGAGGTTGTGGAAGGCGTGTCCGAGCTCATGCGCGAGCGTCACCACGTCGCTGAACGAGCCGTCGAAATTCGTGAGCACGCGGCTCTGCCTGAATTCGCGAAGCCCCGAGCAGAACGCGCCGCCCGATTTGCCCTCTCGCGGGTAGAAGTCGATCCAGCTCTCGCTGAACGCCCTCTCGACCATATCGTGAAGATCCTTGTCGAAGCCGGCGAATATGTTGAGGAGATAATCACGCGCGTCCTCGGCGGTATAGGTTTTTTCGCTCCCGCCCATCGGCGCGAAGAGATCGTACCAGGGCAGCCCGTCCTTATGCCCGAGCGCGCGCGCCTTTATCCTGAGATACTCGCGGAACATGGGCATGAACTCCTCCATGGCGGCAAAGAGCGCGTCAAGCGTTTCCTGCTTCATGCGCTCGTAATGGAGCGTCTTTGCAAGCGGGCTCCCGAAGCCGCGGAGCCTTGCCTCGTTGATGACCTGGAGCTTTATGCTGTTGAGCGCCGCCGCGACGGGCTCCTTTATCTTGTCGTAGCATTTGAGCTCCGCCTCGTACGCCTCCCTGCGGACGGCGGGATCGGGATCGTAAGCCTTGTTGCGGATCGCGGAGAGATTGAGCGTTTCGCCCCTGAACTCGGCGGTGACGGACGAAGTCAGCGCGTTCTGGAGATCGCCCCAGGCGCTTCCGCCGGAGATATCGTAAAGGGACATTATCTCCTCCGCCTCTTCGGAAAGGAGATGCCTGCTGTCCTCCTTGATGTTTTTGAGCATAAAGCCGTATTCGGCGAGCATCGGATCGGAGGCGATGACGCCGTCAAGATCCTCCGCGGAAGCGACGAATTTCTCAAAGGCGGTGCGCGCCTTCGTCATCGCGCTGTAACGCGCCATTATCCTGCCCAGATACGCCGCCGCCTGCTCGTCCCTGGTGTTCGCCGCCTGATTCAGACCGCAGAAGGAGTACAGCCTTGAAAAGAGCTTCTCGTTCTCCTCCATCAGCCCGAGCATCCTTTTGATCGTGCCCGCGGGGTCCGAAGCGTCCATCGCCGCCGCAGCCTCGTTGAAAACGCGCACGGCTTCATCCGCCGCCTCGATATCCCGTTTGAATTCGGGAGAGTCGTACCCGGTGTAAAGCACGTCAAGTGACCATTCGCTGTTCATATCGTTACCAAAGCCTTACGGCTTCCTTTCCCCGCAGAAGCGGCATTTTTCGACAATTGGATTATATCAGCTTTTCGTTGCCGCGGCAAGGGGCTGCGCCTCTTAAAAAACGCGCGTCCTTCCCCCGGACCGCGAAGACTTGATTTTATTCGCAAAATGCGGTATAATGTGGTGTGCGTTTGTTAAAATGCCCGCCAAATCCAATGAAAATGAGGTCTGTAAAATGAAGGATAATAACCATATCGGAAGGAAGGCCGCGCTCGTTGCCGCGGCGCTGGCAGCGATCCTGCTGTGCGCGATGCTCGCCGGCTGCACCTCAAGGCGCGCGCCGGAAATAAAGAAGGATCCCAACTCCGATTCGTATCTCGTCACCGTTTACGGAAAGGAGGGCTCCGGTCTCGTGTTCGTCAATTCCGACGGTATAAGGACCGAAGTCACCATCCCCGCGAAGAAATACGTCACCTTCAAGGTGCCGGCATCGAGCCTGCTCCCCAACGAGCCGCTTGAGGATAACGTCTGCGAAGTCACCCCCACCGTCTACCGCGTCGGCAAGGACGGGACGGAGACCCTTATCGACAACATGGGCTCCATAATGATAGACGTGCCCTCCATAATGGTCTCCCTTGACGACGGCGATCAGCTCGTTTCCGAGGACGGCAGCATCACCATCTCCGGCAGGGTCGATCCCGCCACCGCGCTCGTCACCGTCGGCGGCGAGCAGGCGGAAGTCGCCGAGAACGGCAGCTTCACCCACACCGTCAAATTCGAGGATACCGGCGAGCATACGCTCAACATCAACGCGGAGCAGCCCGGTCATTCGACTTACAGGCACACCGTCAGGGTCGACGTCAAGACCGCCTATCCCACCGAATCGCTCATACAGATGCCCTGGGAATACGGCGATACGGAGTATTCGCAGAGGGTAAAGAGCGTCGTCGATATTATCGAGGTGCACGGCAAGGTTCCCGTGGGCAGCGCGCTGACCGCGACGAGCGAATCCACCAACGCCACCATCACCACGCCCCTCGTGGATGACGAGGGTAATTTCTCGTTCAGCGTCGGCATGGCGGCTCTCGGCGATTACGTAATAGACCTTCTCTGCACCTCCCCCAGCGGTCAGATCTCGCAGCGCAGCATCCACGTGCAGCGCGCGCCGGAGATGTCAAGCTACGTCATGGGCGCATGGCGCATGAATTACGCCTCGTTCTCCTACTCCGGCACCCAGGGGTATCAGATCGGCGGCACGGTTATCGAGATACTCAAGAACGACGATTACATCCTCGCAGTACTGCGGCTGGAGGACAATAACACCCTCGTGCTCGAATACCACAACCATTACGCCTCCGCCGGCACGCTCGAGGTCGGTAAGACCTACTCCCACATCTACGGCCGCCCGATGGGCTTGAACGAGGAAGGCCGTCCCCAGGCATACGTCTGGTTCATAAACGACTGAAAAACGCTGTAAACGAAAAGACCCGGAGACGATCTGATCCTACGGGTCTTTTATTGCCTGAAAACGCATCCGGGCGTCAATTCTTCCTTGTCCCGTGCCCGTGCCTGAAGAGCTGCCTGTTGTCCATCGACCACTGTCTTTCGGTGAACTGACCCACCTCCACGCCGGAGAGCGCGTCGAACATCTCAAACATACGGGCGTCGAGCATATCGATCTCGGAAACGATCTCCGCCTCCGGGAACATCGGGAATTTGGGCGAGCCGAAATCCGGCTGACCGTGATGTGAAAGCAGTATGTGCGAAACGAGCGTCGTCAGCTCCTCGGGAAGCTGGAGCTCCGCCGCCGCCTGCTCCACCATCGAAACGCCCATGTTGATATGCCCCATCAGCTGACCGCGCATGGAGTACGCCGTGGCGACGCCGAGCGGACCGACGTCAAGCTCCTCCGTCTTGGCGATATCGTGCAGTATCACGCCGCAGTAGACGAGGTCGCTCGAAAGCTCGGGATAAAGGGGCTTGTAGACCTCCACGACCTTTTTGGCGATCTCGAGCATCGTTCCGGTATGGAACATGAGCCCGCCGCGGCAGGCGTGATGCAGCCTCAGCGCCGCGGGATAGCTCTCTATCGCTTCCTTCCTGCCGCGCAGGAGGTACTGCGTGAGCAGCGTCAGATCCTTGTCGGCAAAGGTATCGGCAAACTCATAGATCCTGCGGAAGGTATCCTCCCCGTCGATGGGCGAGCTTGCGACGATCGCGCTCATATCCACGGAGTCCGATTCGGTCTTGTGGCGTATGCGGTCGATCTTGAGCTGTTCGACGTCCTTCCACAGATTGACCGTGCCCCTGACCTTTATTATATCGCCGACGGCGAACACGCCGTGCGTTTCCGTCCTGTAATCCCAGAGCTTGGCGTTCACCTCTCCGCCCGCGTCGGCAAGCGTAAAATCAAGGTAATCCGCGCCCTTCACGTTGTTCTTGACCTGCACCGATTTGACAAGGCAGAAGCCCTCCACCGCGCCGGTCGAATTGTTTATGCAGTTGGAAAGCAGATTCATCCTGCCCATACGCACACCCCTTCCGGTAATAAGAATGAATTATCAGCCGATCTGTTCAAAGCTGCATTTTCTGATGGAATAAACGGCGGACTCGCTGTCGTAAAGCTCGAGCACGATCGTCGTTTCGGGCTGACCGTCCTTGAGCACCTTGACGTTCAGCACGTCGCCGAGCCTCTGCCCCTTGGCGCCGACGAGCTCGTTCGCCCGGGTCACCTCGTAATCATACGACGAAAGATCGCTGATGAGAACGAAATACCTGCCCTCGGAATAATAGAGCGGCTGCTCCTTCTCGGCGTCGTACTTGGTGTGGAGCATGCTCTTCGGATCGAAGCCCTTGAAGAGCTCCGCCAGCATCCCGTTCGCATCCTCGAGCGAGACGATCCCGTAGCCCTCCACGTCGGAGCGCTCCAGCCTGCCGGTGTACATGCAAAACACCATGTATTCGGCGCTCTTGATGTCGATCCCCTTCTCAACGTCGCATTCGCCGAAAAGCCTGAACGCCGAAGCAAGCTCCTTCGCCCTTTGGATCTGAGCATCGGTAAGCTCCGCTTCGCCGCCGGTCTGGGGTTTGTCGTCGGTTTTAGCGTCCTTTTTGCAGCCCGCGAACGCCGCCAGCATAACAATGGCGAGCAGCAGCGCGGTCATCTTAAAAGCCTTCCTCATCGGGATCGACCTCCGTTTTTTTATGCTCATTGAATTGTACCATATCGTCCGCCGCATGTCAAAAGAAAAACGGACCGGGAGAAGATCCTCGGTCCGCAATCATTCTTTTCAATTCTGTCCCGGGTCTTCCGTTCCGCTGACCTCGAACTTGCCGGAGCGGCGCATATCGGAGGCGCCGAAGAGCTGCCCGTCCTTCACGCCGACGGCGTTCAGCGCTCCGAAGAACTCCTTGGACGAGTACGCGACCTTGCCGAAGCCGTTCTTCTCGAGCATGCCGTAGGGATCGATGTATTTCTCATCCTCCACCCTGTAGAAGAAGCCATCCATGTTTATCCTGGGCTTATCGCAGGCGGACTGGAGATCCTCGCCGTTGAAGTAGCGGCAGAGCACCTGGAACACCGTCTGGGGGATCCTGTCGCCGCCGGAGGAGCCGATCGCGAGCTGGAACCCGTTTTCGCCGAACACGAACGTGGGCATAGCGAAGGAGCGGGGACGCTGACCGCGCTGGCAGTAGTTCCTCGCCTCGGGGCTGGTGCTCGAGGTGTCGATCGTGTTGTTGAGGAAGAACCCGTCCACGTAAATGCCCAGACCGAAGAAGTCCGAAAGCGTGTTCGTGGAGGAGACCATCATGCCGTTCGAATCGATAACGGAGATATGCGTTGTGCTCTCATGCTCGGGATCCTGCTCGACGTACTGGGGATTGCCGGACCTTACCATCTCGATAAGCTCCGCCATATGCTCCTCGGAAAGCAGATCGGTGGGCACCTCGTGATAATCGGGATCGCAGATGTACTTGCGGCGGTCCTTGAGCGTCACGGAGGTGAGCGAAGCCATTATCTTGGCATAGCGGACGACGTCCTCGTCATAACTGACGACGTTCACGTTCTCCGCGATATTGAGCATCTGTATGAGCGTCGTACCGGAGAAGGGCGCCGGCGCGGAAACGACGGTATAGCCCTTGTAGGTGCCGGTCACCGGCTCGCTCACGCGGACGTGATAATTATCGAAATCCTCCTGCGTGATGTTATCCTTTACCGCGGCGAAGATATGCTCCGCGATGCCGCCCTTATAGAATGAGTCGCTGCCGAAGCGCTGTATCATTTTAAGGGTGTTCGCAAGCTCCTTCTGATAGACGATCTCGCCCTCTACCAGGAGCCTGTAGCCGTTGAAGTACTGCGGGGTGCGCTTGCTCGAAAGCTTGGAGCTCGACCTCTGAAGATGCCTTGCGAAGCTCTCCGAAATGGCGAAGCCGTTCTCCGCGTAATCGATCGCGGGGGACATGAGGGTCTGCATATCCATCGTGCCGTAGGTATTGTAGACCTCCTCCATGCCGCGGACGAAACCGGGCACGCCCGCCTTCGAAAGCGGATCGTTGTGGCGGATGCCCGCCGCGTCGCGGTAATCGAAGAATTTGCTCTCGCCCGTGGAGGGATCGTAAACGAGCATACACCCGCCGCCGCCGATGCCGGAGGCATACGGCTCGAGCACGGCGAGCGCATAAGCGACGGCGATAGCCGCGTCGACCGCGTTGCCGCCGTTGTTCAGGACCTGCGTGCCGATCATGCTCGCGATCATGTTGGAGCACGAAACGGCGCCGTTATCGCTCATAACGACTATCTGCGAGGGCTCGGGCGTAACGACGGGACCGAGCGTGGGCGTCGTTTCGGGCGTCTGCCCGGGCTCGGCGGTGATTATCGCCTGCGTGGGGGGCAGGCTCGTATTGACCTCTATGGGGATATCCGTTTCTTCGGGCAGCAGATTCTTTACGCGCTTTACCAGCTGCGCACCGTAAGTGACGGAGCTGAAGCCGATGACGAGCACGAGCGCTATGCACACGAACACGATAAGCCCCTTGTTTTTCTGCGGGGATCTTTTTTCCATTTAAGTACCAGCCTTATTTTGTGATAATGAGTCTTCCGTCCTCTATTTTATAATCCGCGCCCTTTCCCAGATCGGAAGCAAGCGTGCGGAGGATGATCTTCGATCCGGTGAGCGTGGGCTTGCCCTCCCTCACGTTGAGGGGGACGAGCTCATACGTCACCTTGCCGTCTGCGCCGAAGACGCAGTTCAAAACCGCGCCGCGCTGGGTCTGGGCATACGCCTCGTCCGCGACGAGGTTGCCGAGACCGTAGAATATGTAGCCGCCGCCGTATTTTTCGGCGGAGAGCACCGTCTGCGTGCCGGAGCCTATAACGACGTCCGCGCCGCAGTCGATCAGCATGCGGGAAAGCTTCTTCATATAAGAGGAAGGCTTGAGGAGATAGTATTCCGCCCAGTTGACGGTGACGGCAATGAACGCGTCGGGATTCTGCTCGCGCAGGTCCCTGATATCCCTATCGATCTGATTGTCCCTGTCGTTATAGGTACGCAGATCGTAGCTATCAAAGGGGCGTGTCTTGTCGTCCGAAGCCTCTATGCCGACGTGGAGGATGCGAATCCCGTCCTGCTCGAACTCCGTCGTGATGGCGGCGTCATGGTTCTTGGTGGTATCGATGCCGGAGGCGTTGATCCCCTCGAACGCGAGCGTCCTCGCCGTTTCGAGAGCGCCCTTCGAGCCGTAGCGGAACATATCCACGCTGCCGATCGTCGCGTCGTTCACGCCGAGCTCCGTCAGCGCCTTCGTGACCTCGGTATTGAAGTACTTCTTCGCAAGCTTCGCGTTGGGGTCTATTATGAATTTGTTGGAAAGCCTTATCGCGAATGCGCTCTGATACGCCTCGATATAGTCGTCGAGTATCGGATCGTTGATGGGCACGCTCAGGTAATCGGCTTTGGAGAGCATATCGCGCACGCCGTCGAAATAGGCGGAATAATCCTTCGCGGTAAGGGTCGCTCCGTCGCCGACGCTGTTCACGTTGCCGGTAAACGTCGCGGTGAAGCCCTCCTTCCCCGCAAGCCCGTCATACTCCGGGATCTTTCCCTCTATCGGGAAATACTTGAGCAGGAAGCACGCGCCGACGAGCACCGCCGCCATGAGCAGATACCAGAACGGAGACTCCTGTTTGCGCCGCCGGATGCTGCGCTGAACGCGGTATCTTAAGCTTAATTTCTGATTGGGATCCATGATAAAGACCTTTCTTCAGATCAGGGCGATGATCTGAACGCCGACGTAGACTATCGCCGTGACCGTGACCGTGCCGATGAGGGTGTACTTGATGCCCTGCTTGGCGATGGTGCTCGCGATGAGGGCGGCGGTGATGACGCCGACGCTGGTCAGCGCGTCTAACGAATCGAATATGCCGCCGAGCGCGAGGTTGAGGAGCAGCCTCAGAATAAGGGCGATGAACACGAACGCGGCGAACTTGCGCTTGCCGTAGAGCATGACGAGACGGGAAAGCCCGAACTCGACGATGACGTACGCAAGCAGCGCAATGGCGAGGGTGCTGAGCACAATGCCGGGGCGGCTCAGGTTGAATGTGAGCGCGAGGTAAGCGGGAACGACGATGCCGCCCGCGGAGATGCCGGTGAGCTCCGTGAAGATAAGACTCACGGCGATGCCCATAATGATCGTCAGATAGACGTAAGACAGTTCAAGTTGCATATCGATCAGGCGTTAACGCCATCCTCCTTTTCCGTTTTTCCGATGCTCATGATGCCTTCGATGAGCTCTTCACCAATGCCGTGTATGTTTCCGATGCCGAATATGACCGCTCCGCCGAGCCTCTTTTTGATCTCCTCGAGCACCTTCTGGGGTTTGGCGGCGTCAAGATTGACGTATTCCGCCTCGAACTTGCCCTTGCGGTATGCGTCCGTGATGGGCTTGGTGTTCTTGCCCACGGCGATGACCGTTCTGCAGGGCAGGTTCGGCAGCACGTCCTCCGCCATCTGGCGTGTGCGGTCGCCGCGGTCGCCGCGGCAGTTGGCAAGCACGATAAGGTTGTCCTCCGGGCAGCCCCTGTGCTTTACATACTTCCAGATCTCGAGCGTGGATACGGGGTCGTTCGCGGCAAAGCCGTTTACGAAGTAATCCTCGTTCCCGGGGTCGCCGACGGGATTGACCGTCGCTATTCCGGGATCGGGCGGCGCGGTGAGTATCCCGGCGAGCGCCTCCTCATAATCGATGCCGATCGCCTCCGCAAGGGCGAGGGGCACGGCGACGTTGTTGGGGAACACCGCGTAATTGAACCTGTCGAGATACCCCTCGGGGATCTTCGACTCGTCCGCGACGAACACCTTCGTGTGACGCTTCTTCGCGATCTTCGTGAAATACTCCGTATAATCGGAGGAGCCGAGCACCAGTATGCCGTTGTACGGTATCGTCACCGTGAAGGCAAGGGCTATCTCGTCGAGCGTCGGGCCCATCTCGTCGATATGATCGGGGAGCACGTTGACGATAACGCCGATATCCGCCTTTATCATCTGCTCCTGATAGACCTTCTGGAGCTCCGGCTTGACCGCCATGCACTCGCACACGAGTGCCTCCGCGCCCATGTCCGCCGCGCGCTTTATAACGCCGAGCTGCTCCTTGATGTTCGCGCCCTCGGGCTTGCGGTCGATGGGCGCCTCGGGCGCGTTCCAGTAGATCATGCGCGCCGCGCTGCCCGTGGTCTTGCCGACGACCTTTACGCCGTGGTATTTGAGCATCGCAGTGATCATCCTCGTGATCGTGGACTTGCCCCTGATGCCGTTCACGTTGATGCGCATCGGGATCTTCTCCACCGTTTTGTTATGCCTTTGCTTTTCTATTATCCCGAGCACCAGGAACGTTACGGCGCAGACGGAGAATAGTATGTATACGGGTAAAAACTTCAATCTGATTCCTCCATTAGCCCGCAAAAAGGGCATAGTATCCCCTTTCGCAAATAATACCAAATTTTATGTTATCACAAAACCGTACAAAAATCAATATTTGCCTTATTTTTTTTACAAATATACGAGATTGCGGCAAACAGATCCGTGTGATATTATAAATGTGACCTTATGTACCCTTTTGTCGATTTGATTTATGAAAGGGGAAGTCCCAATGACAGACCGAAGCATAACCGAGCTTTTCTTTGATCGCGACGAAGAAGCCCTTGCCGTATGCGTCAAGCAGTACGGCCGCATGCTGCGCGCGCTCGCTGTAAGGATAATCGGTCCGAACGCGGCCGATGAGGCGGTGAACGACGCCTATCTTGCCGCATGGAATTCGATCCCCCCTCAAAAACCGCAAAGCATGCTTTCGTACCTTTCGATGCTCACACGGCGCTGTGCGATCGACATTTTGAAGCATGACAACCGCAAGAAGCGCGGCGGCGACGTCTTCATGCTCTCGCTCGAAGAACTCGGCGAATGCATCCCCGCGGATTCCGCGGAGGCGGAATTCGACGGCGCGCTGCTCAAGGAAAGCGTAAACGGCTTCCTCGGCACGCTTTCCGAAAAAACACGCGTCGTTTTCATGCAACGATACTTCTGGTCGATGAGCTGCAGCGAGATCGCCGAGCTTAACGGCATGAAGACGAGCGCCGTCAAGATGCAGCTCGCGAGAACGCGCGAAAGGCTGCGCCGGCATCTTGAGGAAGAGGGTTTTACGGTTTGACTGCAAAGAAAGGATCATTATGAAAAAGGAAGATCTCGCCGAAGCCCTGACCGGCGTTTCGGAAAAATACATAAGCGAATCCTCCCCCGCCCGCCGATCGCGCAGAAGGCGCCTCTTCGCCGCGGCGGCTGCCTGCGCCGCGCTGGTGATAGCCGCGGGGACGGCGCTCGCGTTCATGCTGCCGCGAAACTCCGCCGCTGTCCGGCCGTCGAAACGCCTTGAGAATAACGCCGTGGTGTTTGCCGAATATCCCAAGACCCCCTCCGGAAACGCATATTACACCTACGTTTCGCGGCTTCGGGAAACCGATTACGGCGCGGGGAGCGATCTTATCGGCTTTTACAAAAAGGCCTCCGCCGTCTTCCTCGAAAGCGGGAAAAACGAGTTCTGTTCCCCGCTCGATATCTATCTGGCGCTTGCCATGACCGCGGAAACAGCGGAGGGCGATACCCGCGCGGAAATACTCGAGCTGCTCGAGGTCGGCTCGATCGATGAGCTGCGCGTAAAGACCGAGAAGCTCTACCGTTCGGTTTACAGGAACAATCAGGCGGAAGGCGCGTGCATACCCTCCGCTTCCCTTTGGCTGAACGACGGCACGCTTTATGACGCCGATACCCTCGAAACGCTTAAAAGCCGTTATCACGCTTCCGTTTTCTGCGGGCAGATGGGCGATAAAGGCTACGACGCGCTGATGGATAAGTGGATCCGCGAGATGACCGACGGGCTCGTCTCGGGGGTGAGCCCGACCACTCCCCTCGACCGCGCGCGGATCATCACCACACTGTATTTCGATGCGAAATGGGAGGAATCCTTCACGGTCGAAAGGGGAACGCGCACGTTCCGTTCCCCCGGCGGCGACAGGGAGATCGGCTTCATGAGCGGCCCCGGCAATGCGTTTTACGTGGGAAACGGCTTTAAGGCGGCGTCCAAGGCGCTTAAGGACGGCAGCAGCGTTTGGTTCGTGCTCCCGGACGAGGAGATCACGCTTTCCGATCTGATCTCAAGCGGGGAAGCGCTTGACGCCATACTCAGCGGCGAGGGCGAAACGGGCAATACCGTCTCGATCACCGCGCCGAAGCTCGATATCTCATCGGAGACTTCGCTGATCGAAGGGCTTAAAAAACTCGGCGTTACCAAGTGCTTTTCCGAAACGGAAGCCGATTTCTCCAATCTGTCGAGCGATGATCCGTTGTTTATCGACGAGGCGACGCATTCCGTCAGGTACATCCTAGACGATAAGCGCGTCAGGGCCGCTTCGTTCAGTATGTCCATTTTTACGATAAAGGCAGCGGAGGATTTCGAGCTTGTTGCCGACAGGCCGTTCATGATCGTCCACGTCAGCGAAGATCTGACCCCTCTGTTTATCGGCGCGGTGTACGATCCGGTTTGATACCGGCCGCGCGTTTCCCGTTAAGGCCCCCGGGGCCTTTTTTTCTTGCCTTTTCCGACAAAAGCCTGTATAATAAACGTATCATTCCGATAAAGGAGTTTTATATCATGGCATCATATCAGGTTCTTTACAATCCCTCCTCCAACAACCGCCGCGGCGAAGCGGAGGCGCACGCGCTCGACGCCATCCTGAAGGACGACGTGCTCACCTACCGCGACGTAATGAAGCTCGGCAGCTACCGTGAATTCCTCATGGGGCTCCCCGTGGACGAAAAAGTCGTCATCTGCGGCGGCGACGGCACGCTCAACCGCCTTGTGAACGACCTTAACGGCTACGTTCCCGTCAACGAGATCTATTATCTCGGCGCGGGCTCCGGCAACGACTTTTTGAACGACCTCGGCAGAAAGCCGGCGGACGGCCTCGTTAAGCTTAACGACTACATAAAGGACCTGCCCGTCGTCACCGTTAACGGCAAGACGAGCCGCTTCATAAACGGCGTCGGCTACGGCATAGACGGCTACTGCTGCGAGGAGGGCGACAGGCAGCGCGAAAAGAGCGACAAGCCCGTCAACTACACCTCCATCGCGATAAACGGTCTCCTCTTCCACTTTAAGCCCGTGAATGCCACCGTCACCGTCGACGGCGTGAAGCACACCTATAAGAAGGTCTGGCTCGCCCCCACCATGAACGGGCGCTGCTACGGCGGCGGCATGATGCCCACCCCCGATCAGGACCGTCTCGATCCCGAAAGGAAGCTCTCCGTGCTCGTCTACCACGGCGTAGGCAAATTAAGGGCGCTGATCGTGTTCCCCTCCATTTTCAAGGGCGAGCACCTGAAGCACGACAAGATGTGCGAGGTGCTGACCGGGCACGAGATAACCGTCGAGTTCGACCGTCCCACCGCCCTCCAGATCGACGGCGAGACCGTGAAGAACGTCACGAGCTACAAGGCGGTCAAATAAGCTTTCATAACGAAACAGGCTGTGCATCCCGCACAGCCTGTTTTATCGTGTCAACGGGGACTATCCCGTCATTTATCATTCACGAACCACACGTACACGTGCGCCGTGCCGTTTTGATCCTTCCCCGTCGGGAAGCCGTAGATCCATTTATATTCCTTGCCCTCCTTAAAGGAGTTCGCCGCAGCGTAATGGTGGTGGTATTCGAGTATCAGCGTGCCTCCGTCCGAGGTCTCGAGTTTGACGAGGTAATAATCCCCGTGCTCCAATATCTCCGTTACCGTGCCCCTTATGTTGTAGCACTGCTTCGAGGGACGCTGCAGCGCGTCATAGCTCATCGCCCACGCGCTTTCGACGTAGCTCGTGTAATCGGGCGCGCGCTGCACGTGCATCGTGCGGGTGAATACCTGTCCCTCCGGATCGGTGCAGGTGAAGACTATCTCATAATCGCCCGCTTCCGGCAGCGTTGCCGTAAGGCTGAAGCTCCCGTCTGCGCCGACGATCGGCTCCGTGAGGATCACGAGCTCGTTATCGCAGGCGGCGGTCACGGACGAGCCCGAGGGCGCCATGCCGTGCAGCTCTATCGTGTCGTTGGGATCGTTGATGCGCTGCGAATACCGCGTTTCGCCCATATCCCACGGGAGCATCACCGCGGGCGGCTCCGGAATATCCACCGTGACGGTGATACTGCGCCTGAATACGCAGTATCGCGGAAGCTTCGCCTCGAATATGACGGTATATACGCCGTTCTCCTCATACGTCCTGTCGAACGAGAAATCGCCCCCGCCGTTCACCGCGAGCAATTCGCCGTCGGCGGTGACCTCCGCCTTGACCGGGTAAACATGCCCGGTGATGTGAACGACGCCGTCCTCCGATACGATCGCGTCGCCGCAGTTGACGACGGCGTTGAGCTCCGGCACCTCGAGCATCACGTAGCCCATGTCCGAAATGGGCTCCAGCGTGCCGTCGGCGTTCTTTATATAGAACTTCGGCTGCACGGAATATGCCGTGGTCTCCATCGGCTCGTCGGGCAGATAATCCTCAAGACTTATCTCGAACACCTTGCGGTCGTCCGCGTTGACCTGATATTCGGTGCGGGCGCCGGAGGGCGCTTCGTAAACGATCACGGAGCCGTTCCTCGCATAGATCGTGATGCGGGCCTTCATGGGATCCGCGCTGTTCTGCACTATCTGGGGCGAGCGGGGCTTAAAGGTGTCCTCCTCCTTTTTGGGGAACAGGTCGGCGATATAGTCCTTCGCGGAGTATGCCGCCATGCAGAGTACCGCGATCGCGGCCGTTACCGCGAGAATGACGAGCAGCGCCCTTATCCCCCTGGAGGGCTTCCTTCTTTCGGGCTCCGCCGCCGGCGCTTCGGGCTCCTTGGGCGTTTCGTCCCGCTTTGCCTTTTTCACGTCCTTCTTTTCGCGCTTCGCTGGCGCGGGCGTTTCCGCGGCTGGAGCGGCTGCGGCGGGAGCGGCTGCTGCGGGAGCGCAGGCTGTTTTTGCGAGTGGATCGGCGCCCGTCTTGAGCGCCTTGACCGCCTTGTTCAGCTCCGCGGCGGAGGCGAAACGCTTCGCCTTATCCGGCGCGCACGCCTTCAATATCACCCCCGCAAAAGCGGCGTCGGCGTTTGCGGGCGCGGGGAGCTCGGCCCCCGTCATGCGGCGCATCGCCGCCTTTTCACGCTGAACGGGCGAGGCGTTCTCCGGCTCGAAGGGCAGACGCGAGCCGTTCATGAGCGCATAGGCGATGAGACCGAGCGAATAAACGTCGGCAGCGCCGCCGTGCTCCTCGCCCCTTATCACCTCGGGCGCGGAATACTCCGCGGGCTCGTCGTCCGAGGGCTCCTCTGCCGAGCCGTACGCGCGGGCGGCGCTCATATCGCCGAGCGCGAAGCCGCCGTCGGGCTTTATGAAAATGCTCTCCGGTCTTACGCGGCGGTGGGTGATGCCCTCCCTTTCACAGCAGGCGAGCGCGGCGGAGATATCCTCCGCGAGCCGGAGCGTTTCCGTCCCGTTAAGGGGGTTCTGCTTCTGCCTTTTGATAAGCGGCTCGTAAAGCGCCGTGCGTATGAACACGTCGCTGCCGAGCCCTCCCTCGCGCGGGATGACGGCGTTTTCCAAACAGCCCGCTATCTGAGGACAGGCGGCGAGCCTTTCCGAAACGGCTATCTCGCGCCCCGCATCGCGCAGGCGCGAATCGGCGTACGCCTCAAGCGTCGCGTCGTCCATGCCGTCCTCCTTAAGGGCCTTTACTATGCTTTCGTCATTGGGGACGGGGATATGCTTCACAGCGGCATACTCCCTTTTGCCGTCCCTCTCCCTGAACACGCGGTAAGTGCGCGAATCGTCGTCCTCCGCGATAACTGCCTCGACGGACCATTCGCCGAACAGGGGCTCGAATTTCCTTATGTTGTCCATTATTCGCCCTTTCCCGGCCCTGCGGCCGAAATATGCTCATGCCCAAAGGGCCGTTATGCCTCCGTCTCCTCCGCATATCTTGCCGCCTGGGTGGAGAAGAGGGTATAATACTTGCCCTTGAGCTCCATCAGCTCGCGGTGGCTGCCGCATTCGACTATCCTGCCGTCCTCCATAACGAGTATCTTGTCGGCGATCGTCGCGCTCGAAAGGCGGTGCGAAATGAATATGCTGGTCTTGTTCTTTCTCAGCTCGTTGAACTGATTGAATATCTCCTGCTCCGCCATGGGGTCGAGCGAAGCCGTCGGCTCGTCGAGTATCAGTATGTCCGAATCGGAGTAGAACGCGCGGGCGATCGCCAGCTTCTGCCACTGACCGATGGAGAGCTCCGCGCCGTCCGCCTCAAAATAGCGCATGAGCGGCGTATCGTAGCCGTTTTTGAGCTTCTCGATGAACACGTCCGCGCCGCTGTGCCCGGCGGCCTCCTTCATCTCGGCTTCGCCCGCCTTGCGCTCGATATCGCCGAATACGATGTTCTCGCCCGCGGTGACGGCGTATTTGCCGAAATCCTGGAATATCATGCCGAACATATCGTAAAGCTCCGTCACGTCATATTCCTTTATGTCGTGCCCGTCGAGCAGCACCGTGCCGGAGGACGGATCGTAAAGCCTTGTGAGGAGCTTGACGAGCGTCGTTTTGCCCGCGCCGTTCAAGCCGACGATAACGACCGTTTCGCCCTCGTTTATCTTAAGGTTGACGTCTTTAAGTATATCGCGTTCGACGCCCTGGTAGCGGAAGTACACGTTTTTGAACTCGATCGTGTGCGCCCTGCCGCGCTCAACGTGCCTCGGCTCCTTAAGGGAGGGCACTATCGTGGGCTTCTCTGCGAGGAACGATATGAGGTTCTCGATGAAAAGCGTGCCCTCGTAAATGGTCGCCGTGCTGCCGATCAGCCCGCCGACGCCCGCGCCTATGGCAGTTATCGCGCCGGTGTAGAGCGCGAAATCACCGACCGCGAACTGCTTGTCGAAAACGCCCTTCGCAAGGAATATGTAGAGCAGGCAGTAGACCGCGCTCGTAACGACTGCGGCGGCAAGACCCCACAGCGTTTCGGATATGCGCAGTCTGCGCAGGCCCCTGTAATACTCGTCGAACGCCGCCTTGTACTTGTCCGTGAAGGTCCTGCCCAGATCGAACATCCTTATCTCCTTGACGAGATCCTTGTCGATGACCGTCTGCGCGTAGTAATCCATCTGCCGGCGGTTCTTCGAGCGGAAGAACATATAGTTGACGTTCTTTTTGCGGTAGACGAAATTGACGATCGTCGTGGGGATCGAAACGAGTATGATCACCCACGGCGCCCACCAGCTTACGGCGAACAGCACGACGATATAGCTCACGATGCTGATGAGCGTGCTCAATACCGAGAAGGTCGAGCTCATTATCTGTATGGGGCGCATGCCCGCCTCGCGGTTGGCGTTCTCCATGCGGGCGTAATAATCGGGCGAGTCGTAGCTTTCCATATCGACCTCGCGCGCCTTGTCCATAATGAGCATTTTGACGTGGTTGGATACCTGCTCGCCCGAAACGGAGGTGAGCGTCGAATAAAGCCGCGTCACCGCCTGATTTATGAACGTGTAGGCGAACTGCAGTATGAGCAGCACCGTTATCACGCCGAACGCGAACTCGACCCCGGCGTACGCCTCGGCGAGCTTGTTCATTATCCTCGCGCCGATGAGCGAGCCGATAACGGGCATCACGCCGTTGAACACCGCCATGAACACCATGGCGAAGAGGAGGCTCTTCTTCGTCTCCCACACGAGCTTGAAAATGTAGAAAAGCCTTGAGAAAAAGCCGGAAATGACCTTTATTACGTACCCCGGCACCTCCTTGAGCTTCTTCGGCTTGGGCACGCGGTACCTGTCGTTCACCGACATATCGTTTATGCTGCGCATGAAAAACCCCCGTTCGATATGATTTGTCACAATTATATAATATTCGCCCGCCTTTTTCAATAAAGACCGGAAAAAAAGGAAGGGGCGTCGGATTTGTCGGAAGCATCCCTCATCCACCCTCGCCTTGCGGCTCCGGTCCCCTGCCCCCAAGGGAAGGCTGAATAGTTTGTGAGCTGCCCAGCCAAAAGCCTTCCCCTAGGGGAAGG
>DGHD01000058.1:0-14195 GCA_002392505.1 Christensenella sp. UBA3857
TTAAGTGAATGGGCCCAAGGCGGGGAAGCCTTTTTATTTGCCGCCTGCCGACTTTTCAGCCTTCCCTTGGGGTTCATTGACGGTTGCCGAAGGCAATTTTGACCATCCGGTGAATGGTCAAAAAGTCAATGAACGGGCGGCTTACGTCCGCCCCGGGGCAGGGAACCGCTCTTGAACGAGCGGTGGATGAGGGATGCTTCCTGTAATCTTCCGTTCAAACCCCTATAATTATATTAAGAAGCAACTCCGCCGTAACGGGCGCGAGACGATCGGGGTATTCGTACCCTTCCGTATGCAGGGGGGCGGTATCCTCGCCCGAGCCGACGCCGAAGAAGCAGGCGGGTGCGAACGCGCCGTAATGACCGAAATCCTCCGACCAGCGAAAGGGCTCGGCAAGGTATTTATACGCTGCGCCGCTTTCCTTGAGCGCCGTTTCGACGTCCTCGAGAAGAACGGGATCGTTCTCCGTGGACGGGAATACGTCCAGCCGTTCGACCGAATAATTCAGCCGTTCGTCCGAGGCATATTTCTTCACCGCTTCGTCCACGCGCGCGTTGAGCTCTTCGAACGCCTCCGCCTTTTCCGCGCGGAGCGTCACCCACAGGCTCGCGTCCGAAGCCGCGACTCCGAATGCTCTCTCCCCCGTTCTCATGCCGACTATGGTCGCGAGCACCATACAGCCGTATTTTTTCCCGATACCGGCGGCGATATCCGGTATCTCAAGCGCGAGCCGCGCCGCCGCCGCGGTGGGATTCGTTCCGTTTTCGGGGTATGCGGCGTGCGTCGGGCTCCCTTTCAGCGTGATATCCGCGCCGCATGAGGCGCACGCGAACGTGCCTTCACGAAGGAGCGCCATACCCATCGGCTCCCCCGGGATATTGTGACAGCCGATCACGCGGGCGTTCACCCTTGTCAGCCGTTCGTCCGAGAATAATTCGCAGCATTCCGCCGCACCTGCGCCGTTCTCCTCGGCATGTTGGAACAGCAGGATTACGTTTTTGCCGAGCTTTTTCCCTTCGATCAGGAGCGCCAGCCCGAGCAGCGCGGCGGTGTGCCCGTCGTGCCCGCAGAGATGCTTTGCCCCTGTGGAGACCGGAACCGCGTCGTGATCCGCGCGGACGACGACCGTCTTTTCCGCACCCTCGTCATGCGCGGCGTAGAGCCATGCGCCTCGGTCGACCGTACGAAGGGACGTATGCTCCTTCAAAAACTCCTTTATGAACGCCTGTGTCGAGCGTTCCTCGCCCGAAAGCTCGGGCATTTCGTGCAAAGCGCGCCTTGCGCCTTCGATCAGCTTTTCCGTTTTATCGTCCATAGTGTTTTCCCTCCGTTCGAGGAGATACTTCGCTATCTCCCCCTCCTCCGCGCCGCCGCTCATGAGCGCCTCTATCAGCTCGCTCGTTCCGAAGCGTACGCCGACGAGCGCCTTTTCGAGCCGCCCGGGCAGGCTTTCGTCAAGCGAGTCGGTGTAGGTTTTTGCAGATGTGATATAGCCTTTTTTCACTTTAAGCAGGAGCTGGAGCTCTCCGAACGAGAACCTCTCCTCCACCTTGTAATCGAATACGGGCGTCTCCCCGAGGAGCCATTCCCACGACGCCTGCCTCTCCGTTTGGCGCGCGATCGCATCCTCTTCCTCCGGTGTGAACGAAAGCGGCGCGCATTCGCCGAATTCCGCCTTGAACGCGTTAATGACCGCCTGCATGACCGTTTCCGTATCGAGGGGCTTGAACTCCGAAAGGTTTTTGACACGCGAGCGGACGCTCGTTATCCCCTTTGCGGCAAGCTTTTTTTGAGAAGGCACGAGGTATCTCGAGAGCTTTTCCATATCGGCGGAAACGAGCAGCGTGCCGTGCATGCCGCGTGCGACGCCGCGGAGCGCGTACGCGCAGCCGGAGAATTTGAAGCCGTCCACGGTAAGATCGTTCCTGCCGTTCGCCTCCGCTTCGATCCCCAGGGACCGCATTGCGGAAAGCACTATCCCTGTGAAACGCGCCTTGTCGTAATGCTTTTCGTCCGTAATGAAAGAGAAATTGAGGTTGCCGCAGTCGTGATAAACGGCTCCCCCGCCGGTGTGCCTTCTTACAAGCTGCACGCCCTCCGCCTTCATCCTTTCGAGCGCGCACTCGCGCCAGGCGTTCTGGTTCCTGCCGATTATTACCGCGTTCGAATTGACGTAAAAATACAGCGTAACGCCGGTCATTTCGCCGCGGCGGTACTTTTCGAGTATGAATTCGTCTGTTGCGAGGTTCCTGTGCCCGTCCCCGCTCGGGCTTACGTAAATGTGTTCCATACCGCGATTATACAGCTTTACGCTTGATGATTCAAGCCGGAATGTGGTATAATGAGCCCAATAACGGATCGGGAGGAATATCATGCCTGTATTTTTGACCGTGGAGCCGACCGAGGGCTCCGAAAGGGTCTCGCATCTTTTGACGATGCTTAGCGAATTCTGCGTGAATTACGGTCTTAAGCTGATCGGCGCGATAGCCGTGCTGATAATAGGCTGCTGGCTCGTGCGGATCATAATGAAGCTCATCAACAAGTCGCGCTGGGTGAAAAAGATAGATAAGGATATCCGCGGCTTTGTAACGAGCTCGCTGAAGGTCATACTTTACGCGCTGGTGCTCGTAACCGTCATCGCCATAATGGGCGTGCCGATGGCGTCGATCGTCGCCGTTATCGCAAGCTGCGGCGTGGCGATAGGTCTTGCCCTGCAGGGGAGCCTTTCGAACCTTGCCGGAGGACTTATGCTGATCATATTCAAGCCCTTCCACGTGGGCGATTACATCAGCGCGAACGGGTACGAGGGCACGGTCGAGGAGATCGGCATATTCTGCACGACGCTCCGGACGATCGACAACCGCCGCGTGGTGCTGCCGAACGCGGGGCTCTCGAACACGACAATGGTCAACAGCACCCATTACGACACGAGGCGCGTCGACCATATCTTCAAGACCGAGCCGGACGAGGATTCCGAAAAGGTCGTCGCCGTACTCACCGAAATGGCGGAAGCCGAAAAGAACCGCCTGCCGAATATGCCCGTCGAGGTGCGCTTCGATTCCTTCGGCGAGGGCTGCGCCAAATACCAGGTAAGGGTCTGGTGCCTTACGACGGAGTATTGGGATCTGTACTACGCCCTGCTCAAGGACGGCAAACTCGCGCTTGCCCAAAACGGCATAAAGACCCCCCTCCCCAAGGTCGAGGTGCACGAAGCGAAGGGAGAATGACGATACATAAAAAAACAGACCGAGGAAGCATCCAAGGTCTGTTTTTATTATCTGTTAATTCTCATTCAAATCGGTAAAATCCCTTAAATACACCTCTGCTCCGACAGGGTATTTCCCGTCAAACAGGCGGCTTATCTCTTCGTAATATTCATCGTTTACCTTGTAAGCGTAACTCGATAATGGAGATCTGTACGGATGGATCGAGACCATGGAGGGATCTGCCCCGAGCGCTGCGATCATTTCCTTAGCATCTTCTGCGGAGAGCGACGAAAAAGCCAATGCATCCTCCAGCTTCATTATCGTGCCTTCCCCGGGAGCAAGATAACAGCTCCACGATCCATTACCCGTCTTCGTGACGAGCACCCTCAATCCGTTTGAGGTATCGAGTTTCTTGTAATCATAAGGCTTTGCCGACACAATATCTCCCTTTCCGGCAGAAGCGGAAAGCTGAGTTATCGGCGCGGCGGCAGTGCATCCCACCGTTAAGATCAGCAGCGCCGCCAGAATTACCAAGACCAAAGTCTTATTTCCTTTACGATCCATTATAAATGAGATCCTCCTTTCAAGTCTTTTTCCCCCAAAGTGAGCAACGGGAGTAAGCGGGCTCATGCCTGCGGAGCAGTTTAGCAGCGCGGTGCAGTAATCCCTGCGCTCGTTTCGGTCCATTCCGGCGGTCGCTCTCTCGTCGCAGGCGATCTCAATATCACTGCGAAACATTGCGTATGCCGCCCAGATAAACGGATCAAACCAGTATACCGCCGCAATAGCTCTGAACAGTATCAGGGAAATATCATCCCGTTTTCTCAAATGCTCTTTTTCATGGAGCACGGCATATCCCGCCCCGCTTTCGCTCACGGAATACGGAAGATAGATCTTCGGCTTTATAAGCCCGAATACTATCGGCTCCGATATCCTGTCGCTCCTGAACACATTATCGCGGAACAGCGTCGCAAACGAGAGGCTTTTTTTGAGCATTACAAGCCGTATAAGCATCAGGATCAGCAGCAGCGCCGCTCCGTACGCCCAGACGGCGGCAATAATACTCAATATCGATATTCCGGTCTTTGGAGCAGGGATATCGATCGCCGCGGTAACTGCTCCCCCGATCGCGCCATCAACATGGGAAAACGCCGTGACGGGCGATGAAGCTGCGGGTGCGGAACCGCCGATCGCAAGATCAAATATCGATAACGGGATAATAAGCCTTATTGCGGCAAGTCTCCATACCGCGCAGAATAACCTGCGCTTAGCATGCGGGAACAGCGCTCTTAACAGCATTATCAACGCCATTGGAAGCGTCATTACAGCGCCGGTCATAAAAAACCTCAAAAAAACCCCGTTCAAGTATTCACTCCTCCCTGTCGATTATCCGCCTGATACGCTCTATCTCCTCCTCCGAAAGCTTCTGCCTGCGCGCAAATGCAGCAATAAAATCGGGGATAGAGCCTTCAAACGTCCTGTCGAGCATTTCGTCAAGCTCGGCGACCTGTACTTCCTCTTTGGAAACGAGCGAAGTTACGACTGAATTATCGTTTTTCACGACGCCCCTTTCGGCAAGCCGTTTGATAACGGTATAGGTCGTAGTCCTGCTCCATCCGAGCTCCCGATTACAGAGCTTGGCAATATCGGAGCAGCTTATCGGCTCGTTCTTCCAGAGAATCAGACAAAAGCGAAATTCGCTTTCAAACACCTTGGGAAACATAAATGCTCCTTTCTTTCTAATGCATTAGACAAGTGTAGTCTAACACGTTAGACAGCAGTTGTCAAGAGGTTGCGAATTATTTTTTTCATAAAAACGGAGCAGACCTTCCGTCTGCCCCGTTGGGATCGAATGCTTTACATTTCCTTCCTCTTCCTCGCGAGGTATTCGTCGAGCTCGGTCTTGACCTTTTCGGGGATATCCCTCGAAACGGGGCAGAGCGCGGAGTTCGCCATGCGGGCGGTGAAGGCGGTGATGAAGGCGATATCCTTTTCGAGCCTGTCCATCGAGAGCACTTCCATAAGGTCGTAGCGGCAATGGATGGGCGCGGCGTCGCCGCCTGCGAGCCTTGCGAAGGACAGCGCGGGCACGCCCTTATCGGCGAAGCTCGTCGAATCGCTGGAATAGACGCCCGTCTTCGCGCCGATCGGGAAGCCGAGCTCCATGCCCATGTAGGAGATATAAGAGGCAAGCTTCTCCTCCGCCGATACGCAGGCAATGAATTTGCCGAGCGTCGAGCCGATCATATCGAGGTTGATGTTGAGCGCGGTATCCTTGAGCTCGTCCTCATGGTCCCTGACGTACGCCTTGGAGCCAAGAAGCCCCCTCTCCTCGCTGCCGCAGAACACGAAGCGAAGCCCGTAATTGAGCTCCTTATCCTTGAGCGCGTCCATAACGCCGAGGAGTCCCGCGCAGCCGCTCATGTTATCGTAAGCGCCGTGGGAGAGCGCGGTGGAATCGTAATGCGCGGTAAGCGTTATGAATTCGGGACGCCTGCCGGGGATCTCCGCAACGGTGTTATGGGACTCGCCGTCGAACTCCCTCTGCTTAATGACTATCTTCGCCGTCTTCGCGCCGGACTTGACTATCTTCGCGGCGGTCTCTATATGGATCATCGCCGCGAGCACCTTGCGCTGTTCGCCGACGACGTGCTCCCTAAGATCCCTTTCGTCGATATCGCGGTTGGGATAATTCACGTTGCCGTATCTGAACAGGATCGCCTTCGCGCCCGCCTCCATGAGGTCCTGATACGTGAAGAAGCCGATCCCCTGGGCGTCCATGAGCACTATCTTATCCTTCGCTCCGGCGATGGAGAGCTTATCCGTCGAGGGCATATAATAGAGCTCGCCCTCCGTCTCGCCGCTGCCGCAGTTGAAGAAGGGCTTTGCCTCGATCTCGGCGCCGTCGATATAGACGTGCGATTCCTCTATTTCCGCCATAGGCACGCGGAAGCCCTCTATGCGGGCGTTAACGCCCATCGCCTCGCAGCGCGCCTTAAGATACTCGGCAACGCGAAGCTCCTCCGCCGTGCCGCTCCTGTGTACGAAATCGGTATCCTTGAATATCTGCAAATACTCGTTCTTGTCCATAGCATCCTCCGTTATCAGGGCGCTTGCCCGTTTTGTGATATTATATCATTTTTCGCATTCTGTTTCAAGCGGGACCGGCATATTATCCCGCATGGACGCATTGGGTCTCGTTACGGCTTTCATGATGCTTTCGGCGGGCGCATTCTTATCGGCGCGGCTGGGCTTTTTTCAGTTCACGCATTTGGGAAGGGCGCTCGCCGCCCCGTTCGAGAGGAGCCGAAATGGCGCGGGAGTGACGCCCTTCCAGGCGATGGCGACGGCGCTCGGAAGCAGCGTCGGCACGGCTAACATAGCGGGAGTCGCCGGGGCGATCATTTTGGGCGGTCCCGGCGCGGTGTTCTGGATGTGGGCGGCGGGGCTCTTCGGCATGGGCACGAAGTTCTGCGAAATAGTGCTCTCCATGCTGTACAGGAAGTCCGGCGCAGAGCCCGGCGGCGGGCCGATGCTCTATATGGAGCGGGGGCTCGGGCGCTTCGGAAGGACTCTCGCGAGGCTTTTTTCGTTATTCGGCTGCTTTTCCGCGCTCTTCGGAACGGCGCTCGTGCAGTCGAACACGCTTGCGCTGGCGGCAAACGGGCTTTTGGGAAGCCTCGGCGCGCTTCGCCCCTCCGCGGCGTCGTCGATCGTTATAGGCGTTTTGACTGCGCTCCTTGCCGGGGCGGTGATATTCGGCGGAGCAAAGCGGATCGGGCGCTTTTCGGAGCGCGCCGTGCCCGTTATGGCGGCGGCTTACGCGATCGTTTCGCTCGCGGCGATATTCATGAACCGCGCGCGCCTTGCCGGGGCGTTCCTTTCGGTCGTCCGCGGCGCGTTCGGCATACGCAGCGCGGCGGGTGGCTTCATGGGAGCGGGGCTTATAAGGGCGATGAAGGTGGGCGTTGCGCGCGGCGTCTATTCCAACGAGGCGGGCGTCGGCTCCGCGCCGATCGCGCACGCCGCGTCAAGCGAGACCGATCCCGTAAGGCAGGGGCTGCTCGGCGTGTTCGAGGTGTTCGCCGACACCATCGTGATGTGCACGCTGACCGCGTTCGTGATACTGACGAGCGGGCTGGACTTTTCCGCTTACCGGGACGGCACGGCGCTCGCGTTCGCCGCGTTTTCTCATCCCCTTGGAGCGAAGCCCGCCGCGGTGTTCCTCTCCGCCTCCGTGCTGCTTTTCGCTTTCACCTCTATAGTCGGCTGGGAGTACTACGGCGAAAGATGCTTTTCATACCTTGCAAAAGGCGTTAGCGCGGCGCCGTTCCGCGCGGCGTTTTTACTGCTCATCCCCGTGGGGGCGGCGGTCGCTCCGGCGTTCGCCTGGCGCGCGGGGGAGCTCTTCAACTACCTTATGGCGGCTCCGAACGTAACGGCGCTGCTGCTTCTCTCCGGGAAGGCCGCCCGTGAAGCGCGGGCGTATAAAATGTTTGAAAAATCCCACAAAAGGAGTTATAATAAAGGGTGAAAGCAAAATAACCCGGAGCAGTATGGCAAACAAGATAAACGGCAATTTGAACGGCGTCAAGGGCACCGTCATCGAAAGGATACGGTCGCTGTACGACATTAAAATGGGGCTGAAGGAATTCGCATCCTTTGAGCTTATTTCACTTATGGCCCAGCTCACCGGCGAGATCGGGCGGGAGATATCCGTCTATATCTCGCGCGACGGGCGCATAGCGGACGTTTCCGTCGGCAGCGACAGCAAGGTGGAGATGCCGAACATCCGCCTCGTCAGGAACGAGGACAGGCTTTGCGGCGTGAGGTGCCTGCACACCCACCCCAACGGGGACGGGCGTCCTTCGGGAGTCGACCTCGGCACGCTGCGCTCGATGCTGCTCGATTCCATGGCGAGCGTGGGCGTTACTGACGGCAAGCCCACGCAGCTTTACGCGGCGTTCCTGGGCGACTTTGACGACGAAGGCAAGCGCGAGGCGCTCGTTTACGGGCCGCTGCGTCCGTACAAGCTCCCCAACGCTGCGCTGATGGCGGAGATCTATATCTCCGACGACCGATTCCGTTCCGTCACGAAGGCAGTCCGCGATACGGAAGCCGAAAAGGCGATACTCGTCGGGATCGATTCCGGCGAGGGTTACGACACGCTTGAGGAGTTGAAGGAGCTTGCGAAGACCGCCGGCGCAGAGGTCGCCGCGAAGGTCGCCCTCTCCAAGCGCCCGATAGACAACGCAACGTACATAGGCTCCGGCAAAGCGGAGGAGCTTTCGCTCCTCGGAAGCGAGAAGAATGCCGACCTGTTCATATTCGACGACGAGCTTTCCGCCGTGCAGCAGCGCAATCTTGAGGAGATACTCGGCTGCGCCGTCATCGACCGGACGACGCTGATACTCGATATCTTCGCCTCCCGCGCGGAGAGCCGCGAGGGTAAGCTGCAGGTGGAGCTTGCACAGCTCAAATACCGTCTCCCCCGCCTTTTGGGACAGGGGCAGGTGCTCTCCCGCTTAGGCGGCGGCATCGGCACGAGGGGCCCCGGCGAAAAGAAGCTCGAGATAGACCGGAGGCGCATCCGCCGCAGGATCTACGAGCTTGAGGAGGAGCTTAAGGAGATAGAGAAGCAGCGCGGCGTCCGCTCCGAAACGCGCCGCAGCGGAAGGACTCCCCTCTGCGCGCTCGTGGGCTATACCAACGCGGGCAAGAGCACGCTGCTCAATTCGCTTACCGACGCGGGCGTGCTTGCGGAGGACAAGCTTTTTGCGACGCTCGATCCCGTCGTAAGGCAGATAGAGCTGCCCGGCGGCACGAACGTGATACTTTCCGACACGGTCGGGTTCATAAACAAGCTCCCGCACGAGCTAATAAACGCGTTCCGCTCCACGCTTGAAGAGGTCACGCGGGCGGATATAATTCTCCACGTGATCGACGTTTCATCCGATCATCACGACGCCCAGATGCGGGTCGTCGAGGAGGTGCTTGCCGAGCTCGACGCAGGCAGCGTGCCGAGGATAGACGTGTTCAATAAATGCGACCTTTTGCCCGAGTTCCCCGAGCAGAGGAACGACACGGGCGAGCGAAGGCGCGCGTTCATCAGCGCGAAGGAGAAGACCGGACTCGAAAGCCTTCTTGCCGCGGTTGAGGAGCTGATAAATTCACGCAAGACCGAGATAGATACCGTTATCCCCTACTCGAAATACGAGGCGGTCAGCTTCATCTACAAGACCGGCACGGTAATCGAGGAGGAGCACACCCCCGAGGGGACGCGGATAAGGGCGTATCTTGAGGAAGCGGATCTCGGTCAGCTTAAAAAACTGCTTTCTTGAAAAGGGATTGGGAGGCGATCCATGAATACGAAAATAATCACGATTGAGGGCATCGACGGCAGCGGCAAGACCGTGCAGTTCGAGCTGCTCCTCAGGCATTTGAAGGAGATGGGCTATACCGTCGAGACGCGCTCGTTCCCCGATTACGAGGCGTTCTTCGGCAGGCAGGTGGGCAGGTTCCTCTCCGGCGAGGACGGCGTTTTCGCGACCGACGTCGACCAGAAGAGCATGGCGCTCTGGTTCGCGCTCGACAGGTTCGAGGCGTTCAAGGGCTGGCGGGACGGCGAGTACGATTTTCTCATCATCAACCGCTACGTGCTTTCGAACGCCGTTTATCAGAGCATAAGGGACAGGGATATCGGCAAGCCCGATCTTATCGACTGGGTGTTCGAGCTTGAGTATGAGCATCTCGGTCTTCCCCGCCCGGCGCTCAATCTCTTCTTTGACGTGAATACCGAGCGTGCGGGAAAGAACGTCGACAAAAAGGGCTTCCGCGAATACGTGGGCGAGGGCCGCGACGTTTACGAAAATGACCGCGGCATTCAGGAACGCGCGCGGGATATGTATATCTCTGCTTCCGAGCGTTATGACGACGTTGCGATAATCCGGTGCATGGACGGCGACGGCATGAAGCCGCCCGAGCGCATCGGCGAAGAGGTGCTTGCGCTCATGCGGGAACGCGGGCTGTTTGACTGATTCGGTTTTACCGGGAAAGGCGGAAACATGAACACAAGGATACTTGCACACAGGGGCGCTTCTTTCTACGCTCCGGAGAACACAATGCCCTCCTTCGAGCTCGCTCTGGAGCAGGGCGCGGACGGCGTTGAGCTCGACGTGCATTTTTCAAAGGACGGCGAGCTCGTCGTAATGCATGACGAGCGGGTCGACCGCACCACCGACGGCAAGGGCTTTATAAAGGACTTCACTCTTGCGGAATTGAAGGCGCTCGACGCTTCCAACGGCATGGAGGGCTTCAGGGGCGTTACCGTGCCCACATTGAGCGAGGTGTACGATCTTTTCGCCGGAACGGAGAAGCTGATAAACGTCGAGATAAAGACGGACATAATCGACTATCCCGGCATCTGCGGGAAGCTCAAGGCGCTCGAGATCGAAAAGGGCATGACTGGCAGGATAATCTACTCCTCCTTCAACCACTACACCGTGCGCGAGATGAAGAAGCTCGATCCAGGGGCGAAGGTCGGTCTCCTTTACATGAGCATATTCGCGGAGCCCTGGAAATACGCGCTCGAAATGAACGCCCAATGCCTGCATCCGCATTTCATAACGATAAGCAAGACCCCGCATATGGCGGAGGAATGCAATGCGCGCGGCATCGAAACGAATATCTGGACGGTGGACGACTCCGCGTGGATGGAAAGGCTCGCCAACATGGGCGTAACGAGCCTTATAACCGACAAGCCCGACCTTGCGAGAACGGTCGTTTTCGGCATATCATCATGAAGATCTGGGGAAAAATAAGGGTGGACAACTCCACCGTATCGAGCAGCACGGTGACGCTTAACATAAGATCCGCTTACGAGGTGGAGGATTGGAGCGAGCCCTTCGCGCGCCTTTGCCACGACATGAACCTTTCAAGACCGGTGATACTCAAAAAGCACGTCCGGGACCTTCAGCAGTTCGGGCATACCGTTTTTCTGCCCGCCGATTTCATGGAGCCCGTGGATTTCGATAAGCTGGAGATAGAGCTGTATTGAGCCGCATAAACAAATACCGCCGACTATACTTCGTCGGCGGTATTTTTGTTTGAATCCTTATCAGTCCGTCTCGCTTCCGTCGTCCGGCTTGACGGGACGGATGGCGGTCTCCTTATCGAACTCGAGCGTGAAGGGGAGATCGGTAAGGCTCATATCGCTCAATATCCTTGCGAGCACGGTGGTCTGCCCCGGCTGAAGCACGAGAAGGTAATTCCCGTCCCTCGTCTGCAGCCTTGCGCGGGCGATCTCCCTGCCGTTCTCATCGCGGAATACGATATCGACGGCGCAGGTTATCGCCTTAACGTAGGTGTTCTCCACGGTGCCGTCAAGATAGGTATCCTCATCCTCCTCATAGAGCACGAGGTTCTTGAAATACAGATAGCGGATATAATGATCGGAGCCGGAGATTATGTTGCCCATCTCGTCGACAGTTTCCTCCGGCGCTTCGGAAGGCGCGGGCGTTTCGGGCGCCGCGGTCTCCGTTTCCTCAGGAACGGGCGTAAAGACTATGACGGCCTGAGTGGGCTCGGGCGTCACTCCGTTCACCTTGATCGGTCGGTTATTCACGCACCCCGCGAGGCTCAAAAGCGCAAGCGCGAGGGCGGTAATGAAAACTGTCTTCTTCATCGGTAAGCTCCGGTTTATTCTTCCGCTTTTTCGACTGCCTCTTCTTTCGCTTCTTCGACCGTTTCGGCGGCTTCCTCTGCCGTTTCTTCGACCGTTTCGGCGGCTTCTTCGGCGGCTTCCTCCGCGGCTTCGTCTACCGCCCAGCCGTCGTCCTTCTTTTTGGGCTCCTCCGCGGGGGGCGCGGCATAATAGTTCTCCTCAACGGGCATGACGGTGCGCCCCTTCTTTTTCTCGGCGACCGCCCTGATTATTATAAGCGCCACGGCGGCGACGACGAGTATTATCGACAGCGCCTGCGATACGCGCACGCTGCCCAGCATGAGGCTGTCCGTGCGGAGACCCTCGACGAGCGAGCGCTCGACGCCGTACATTATGATGTAGGCGAGCGTGATATCGCCGCGATGCTTTACGCGCTTCCTCAAAATGAACCAGAGCACGATGAATATGACGAAGCACCAGCAGGACTCGTAGAAGAAGGTCGCATAGTGCAGGTTGCCGAGATTGGTTGAAAGATTCTCGCAGCAGGGCTGTGTGCACTCCCTGATCTTGACGGCGAGGGGGAAATAGGGCGGGAACGACTTCGAAATGACTCCGCCGTACGCCTCCTGATTGAAGAAATTGCCCCAACGCCCGATCGCCTGCGATATCGCCACGCCGGGCAGGACAAGGTCGGTGATCGAAAGGAAGTGCATCTTCTTCCTGCGGGAATAGATGAACATGCCGAGCATGCCGCCGATGATGGCGCCGTAGATGGCAAGCCCGCCGGAACGCACGTTGAGCATGCCGAGGAGCACCTGACCGAAGCTCAGATCGGGCTTAATGAACTCATTGAGCGAGAATACGATGTAATAGAGCCTCGCGAATATCGCACCCAGAGGGATGCACCAGAGGCACAGATCGACCACGCAGTCCTTATGGAGCCTGCGGCGCTTTGCCTCGATCGAGAGGAGTATGTAGGAGATGATGATGCCGAGCACGATGAGCGCCCCGTACCACGAGATCTGGAGCTTGTCGACGCCGAACTTGGAGCCGTCGATGAGCAGTTTATTGGGATATTCCATTGTATTTACACCTTTTGCATGAATTCGGCGCGTTTGCCGATCGTTTGAAAACGACCGCCCCATTATACTTTCAAAAGCAAACGGGGCAGCCTTGAGCTATTTATCCAAACCGTTTTTTTCGAGGAAAAGCCTGAACACCTTGTCCAAAAGCTCCCCGTCGTCAAAGCCGGAAAGCTCCCCTTCCTCATCCTCGCGGAGGATCAGCGCCTCCGGTTCGGAGCTGTCCTCATCGATGGGAAGGAGCACCGCGTAGGAAGCGCCCTCGAACAGTATCCTGTCGAGCAGCTCGCACTCCACCTCGTTCCCCTCCTCATCGGTGAGAAGTATGAATTCACTTTCGTTCATATACGGGGTTTACGCCTTGTTGTCGCAGCCGAGAACGTCGACGATCTTATGCTTTACAAGCTCCTTGATGGCGGCGCGCGCGGGCTTTAAGTACTGCCTGGGATCGAAATGATCGGGGTGCTCCGCGAAATACTTGCGGATATTGGCGGTCATGGCAAGCCTCAGGTCGGAGTCGATATTGATCTTGCAGACGGACATGGAAGCCGCCTTCCTGAGCTGCTCCTCGGGAATGCCGACGGCGTCGGGCATATGGCCGCCGTTCTCGTTGATCATCTTGACGAACTCCTGCGGAACGGAGCTGGAGCCGTGCAGAACGATCGGGAAGCCGGGCAGGCGCTTCTGGACCTCTTCCAGAACGTCGAAACGGAGGGGCGGCGGTACGAGGATGCCCTTCTCGTTCCTGGTGCACTGCGCGGCGGTGAACTTATAGGCGCCGTGGCTGGTGCCGATGGCGATAGCGAGGGAGTCGCAGCCCGTCTTGGCAACGAACTCCTCCACCTCTTCGGGCCTTGTATAGGAGGAATCCTCCGCCTTGACCTTTACCTCGTCCTCAACGCCGGCGAGAGTGCCGAGCTCCGCCTCGACGACTACGCCGTGATCGTGAGCGTATTCGACGACCTTGCGGGTGATCTCGATATTCTCGGCAAAGGGCTTCGAGGAAGCGTCGATCATTACGGAAGTAAAGCCGCCGTCGATACAGCTCTTACAGAGCTCGAACGAATCGCCGTGATCGAGGTGGAGAACGATGGGAAGCCCCGTCTCGATGACTGCTGCCTCTACCAGCTTTATAAGATAGGTGTGGTTTGCATAAGCGCGGGCGCCCTTCGAAACCTGCAGGATGAGGGGAGCGTTAAGCTCTGCCGCGGCCTCGGTTATACCCTGGACGATCTCCATGTTGTT
>DGHD01000058.1:14237-18383 GCA_002392505.1 Christensenella sp. UBA3857
GATCTCCATGTTGTTGACGTTGAACGCGCCGATCGCGTATCCGCCGTCATATGCCTTTTTGAACATCTCGGTACTTGTTACAAGAGCCATTGGTCGATTCCTCCGTATCATTTGATAATAATAGGGATTACCCCGCTTATATTATAAACCAGTTTTCATTCGTTTGCAACAGGGAAGCGTTTTTTTATTCCCCGGGCAGTTTTCCGAAGATCGCCTTGTAATAGCCCCTGCCGACGCGGAGCCGTCTCGGGTGCATGGCGTATTCCGATTCGGCGGCGGGCTCGCGGCGGACGGATACGCCGTCCCTGTAATAGACGCGGTAGGTCATGTACCTTGCCCCCGTCATGGCGGGGTTATCCTCCACGCAGGCGTATTTCGGGAGCGACTCGTCAAGCTCGTATTCGTCCTCCGAAGGCGGTACGGTCTCGACGAGCTCGGTCTCTATCGCAACGGTCAGGTCCGTCTTCGGCACGCCCCATATCTCACAGACGAGCTTTAAGCTTTCCTCGTCCGCCCAGGCGAAGACGTAGATATCCGCGCCGGTATCGTTCTTGAATTTGAGATCGAACGAGCCCGTATCGATGGTCGCGTCTCTGCCGGGCTCCGCATACGCGATGGGGCGCGAGTGGCATTGGCGCTCGATGATCGGAAGATCCGCAAGGAGCGCCGCGTTGAAGAGCGTGGTCGAGAGCTGGCACACTCCCCCGCCCGGCTGATCGGCTGTATCCGCGCCGCGCTCCGTCAAGCCTGGGGCGGGACGCCAGCCGAGCTCATCGGTCCTGGGCCCGAGCGCCTCGTTTACGGAAAAAACGGCGTAGGCGGGTACGACGCTCCCGTTCACCTTTTCCGCCGCCTTCACTATGTTGAAGACCCTGTTGGGCGCAGAAAGCGCGCCCTCTGCAAACGACGTCTCGAAGCCGCCCATCAGCACGGGGAGCTTCGGCGCGTCCGCTTCCGAGGGGAGCTCCTCCATGGGCGCGGTGATCTCCGTCTCGCCGGAGGATATCAGACGAACGCACTCCTCCAAATCAAGGCGGGACCCGCACCTGCCCGGAACTATGCTGAACCTGTCCCCGTCCGGACGGAACGAAGCGTCGAACGCAATGCGGGCGGGCTCGGGCTCGGTCGCGGTCTCACGGGCGATATCGGCGAGGCAGAGCCTTATTCGGTATGCCGAGAACGACAGCGCGAGCGAGTGTTCTCCCCCGCCGCGGGCTTTTTTGAGCACCTCGTCCAAATCGGTCACGGGCTTGAGCCTTTCGCCGGAAAGCGTTACCGGCTTGGCTTGTCCATCGGAAAAAACGATCCGCACCGAATAGGCGCCGACCATTTCGCGCATCGTCCTGTCGAGCGCGCGCCGCGCCTCCGTTTCCGTCATGCCGCTTATCGAAACTCCGTTGACGCTCGTCCCCTCGGGATAACGCTTTTCCGTTCCCGAAAACCCCGTCCGCTTTGCGAGCGCCGCGGTAACGCTGCCCGCCGCGAGAACGAGCGCTATCGAGGCGAGCACTATGAACAGCGCGCTCAGCCTGCCCTTTTCCGATTTCCATTTGCCGAATCTTGCCATATCGATCTCCTCGCTTTCATACCTTGCTCAAGTACATTTATATTCGCGGCGGACGGAAAATATGCCTTTGGCGCATCCCTTTCGGGAAATATTTTGTTTTCAAATCGGGCGGCGGATGGTATAATTAGAAAAACGATCTGCGGGGTGACGAAATGCTTGCCGAAAAAAGATTCATGGAGGAGGCGCTCACGGAGGCGGAGCTCGCGTATAAAAACGGCGAGACGCCCGTCGGAGCCGTCGTCGTAAAGGACGGCGAGATAGTCTCCCGCGCGCACAACCGCACGGAGGAGTTAAAGGATCCCTCCGCCCATGCGGAGCTTTTGGCGCTCGCCGCCGCTTCGGAAATACTCGGCGACCGCTCTTTGAGCGGCTGCGTGCTTTATGTCACAATGGAGCCCTGCCCCATGTGCGCGGGCGCGTGCCTCAATTTCCGCATCGGCGCGGTGGTCTACGGCGCGTACGATAAGCGCGCGGGCGCTTTCGGCTCCGTTTCGGATCTGGGGAGCGGCGCCTTCGGGCAGCGCGTTACGGCCGTCGGCGGCGTAATGCGTGAGGAATGCGCTAAACTGCTTAACGATTTTTTCAGGGAGAGACGCCAAAATGGAGCTGAATGAATACAGGCGTCCGCTGCCTATGTCAATGGCGGAGCTCAGGGAGGTGTTCGGGACGGATACCCCCGATTTCGTCATCGTCTCGGGCGACGCATACGTGGATCACCCCTCCTTCGGCACGGCGATAATAGGGCGCGTGCTCGCCTCCCGCGGGTATTCCGTCGGCGTCATCGCCCAGCCCGATTGGAAAAGCGCCGAGGGCTTCAAGGTCTTCGGGCGCCCGAGATACGCCTTCATGGTCAATTCCGGCAATATGGACTCGATGGTGAATCATTACACGAGCTCCAAGAAACGCCGTTCGACGGATAATTACTCCCCCGGCGGGAAAATGGGGCTGCGCCCCGACAGAGCGGTGACGGTCTACTCGAACCGCATCCGGGAGGCCTACGGGAGCGTGCCCGTCGTCATCGGCGGCATAGAGGCGAGCCTCAGGCGCTTCGCCCATTACGATTACTGGGACGACAGGGTGAGAAGGAGCGTGCTCGTCGATTCCGGCGCGGACATACTTTCCTACGGCATGGGCGAAAGGCAGACCGTCGAGATAGCGGACGCGCTCGCTTCGGGGCTTGACGTCAGGGATATCACCTATATCGCGGGGACCTGCTATATGACGGGCTCGCTCGGGAACGTTTACGATTACGACGAGATAGAGAGCTTCGAGGCGGTCTCGACGGATAAAAAGGCGTACTGCCGCGCGTTCATGAAGCAGTATGAGGAGCAGGACGCCATTTCGGGACGCCGCCTCGTGCAGAAGCACGGGAGCCGCTGGCTCGTCGCGAATCCCCCGGCGGCGCCGCTTACCACGCAGGAGCTCGACGACGTTTACGAACTGCCCTATACGAGGAAGCCTCATCCCTCCTATAAGGAGCATATCCCCGCGATCGACGAGGTGGAATTCTCCCTCGTTTCCACGCGCGGCTGCTTCGGCGCGTGCTCGTTCTGCGCGCTCACCTTCCACCAGGGCAGGGTGATACAGGCGCGCAGCCATGCTTCGCTGATAAGGGAGGCGGAGCTTTTGACGAAGCTTCCCAATTTCAAGGGCTACATACACGACGTGGGCGGACCTACGGCGAATTTCCGCCGTCCCGCGTGCAGGAAACAGCTTACGAAGGGCGTTTGCAAAAAGCGCCAATGTCTGGGCTACGAGCACTGCAAAAACGTGGAGGTCGAGCACAGGGATTTCACGGAGCTTTTGAAGAAGCTCCGCGGTATCGACGGCGTGAAAAAGGTGTTCGTAAGGAGCGGCATAAGGTACGATTACCTCATGTTCGACAAGGACGACGCCTTCATGAGGGAGCTCGTGAAGCACCATGTTTCGGGTCAGCTGAAGGTCGCCCCGGAGCATATCTCGGACAACGTGCTAAGGCTCATGGGCAAGCCCGCCGGCGGGCTTTACGACCGCTTCTGTCAAAGATACATGAAGGTCAACAAACAGCTCGGCATGGATCAGTACATAGTGCCCTACTTCATGTCGAGCCATCCGGGTTCGACGCTCGATTCGGCGGTGGAGCTGGCGCTGTATCTAAAAAAGACCGGTCAGCGCCCGGAGCAGGTGCAGGACTTCTACCCCACCCCCGGCACGCTCTCCACCTGCATGTTCCATACCGGGCTCGATCCAAGGGACATGCAGCCCGTGTACGTCCCGCGGGACCCCGCGGAAAAGGCGATGCAGCGCGCGCTGATGCAGTACTTCATGCCCTACTACCGCGATACCGCGCGTCAGGCGCTCATAAAGGCGGGACGCGAGGATCTTATCGGCTCGGGACGGGACTGCCTCGTGCCCGATGAAAGACCGAAGGAGTATAAAAAGAAGCCGCAGTCAAAGTCAGGACCCGCGGCAAAGGGAAGACCCGCGCCCAAAGGGAAACCGCCAAAGGGCGCGCCGGAAAAGAAGCGCGGGAAAAGGTAAGCCGTTATACGCAAAAGGAACGGAGCTTTGGGCGCATTCACTTAACGACATACAGCCTC
>DGHD01000028.1:0-163 GCA_002392505.1 Christensenella sp. UBA3857
ATGAGGGATGCTTCCGATTAACTTGAGCTTCCCAACTCCGTAACAATAGAAAAGATCGGATGAAAATCCTCCGGATTTTCCGAAAAGATAACCCCCTCATCACCGCTAACGCGGAGCTTCCCCACCCAAAGGGGAAGCCTTTTGGTTCGATTCCGCGCCAGCG
>DGHD01000028.1:287-6427 GCA_002392505.1 Christensenella sp. UBA3857
GATTATCTTGAGCTTCCCGACTCCGCAACAGCAGAAAAGATCGTATGAAAATCCTCCGGATTTTCCGAAAAGATAACCCCCCTCATCAGTCGTTCTCGCTTACGCTCGCCCGACAGCTTTTGCCGGGGCGGACCTTGCCGCCCGTTCTTCGCCTTCCCGACCATTCACCGGATGGTCAAAATTGCCTTCGGCAACCGTCAATGAACCCCAATGGGGAAGGCAGGATAGTTGGAAGTCAGCCAAACAGCTTCCCACTTGACAGCAACAGAACAAATGTGCTATAATATTATCAGGGACGGATAAAGCCGTCCGCTGAATAAACACAAAGGAGACTGATTTTGAAAGAGCAATTTATAAAGATATTTTCATGGATGAAGGATCTGGGGCTTTCGTCGGAGGAGCTGGTGGTATTTGCCGTCATATATGCGTACACCGGTTTTCGCGGCAGCTTTGACGGGGACCCCGGGTGGCTTGCGCAATGGGCGTGCGTAGGCGCGGCGGACGTTTACGGTCTGCTTGAAGGACTCAGCGGCAAGGGGCTCATAATAAAGGCAAGAGGTCCCTACGGGAACGCCTGTTACAAGAGCTGCGTTTCCGGCGCCGCACCCGCAGGGAGGAGCGGAGCAGCCCGCTATAATATAAATAATAATATTATAGAATATTCTATAGAAAAAGAAATAGATAAAATACCTATAGAATATTCTATAGATCCTATAAAAAAGAATAACGATACGGATATAACGACAGATAATACGGGATCAAAAAAAGCTTTTTCCGATACGAATGATACGAAGAGCGCGCCGTCTGCGCCGAAGAGCTTCATTATGGATAAGGAGCACACGGACGAGCTTATGAAGCTTCTCGGTCCATACGATAACGTGTGCGAAGCGCCGTATGAGCTGCTCGAGGAAAAAATGCGGATACTCCTGCAGCGGGAAGCGGAAAAGGAAGCGGGATGAAGGGACCGACAGGGCGTCTTCACCCGGAGCATATTGACAATTCAATAAGAACGCGGTATTATTTCGACAGAAACCAGCAAAGGAGAAATCGATAATGGTCAAGAAATTCCGCGTAAAATGCCCTTCCTGCGGCACCGTCCTCAACGTCCCCGCCGGCTCCGCCTGCACCAAATGCGGGAGCGGTTTGAATTTTGACGCCCCCGGCATGATCGAGATCTACCGAATGGGCAACTTCGTCGGCTCTGCCGTGGGTTACGGCATCTATGTCAACGATCAGCCCATGGGTCACATAGGCGACAGGGAGAGCGTTTTCATCCCCGTTCCCTACGGCACCTACAAGCTGCATTTCACCTGCGGCATGAACCGCAAGTGCAACGACCCCGTTTTCGAGGTAACGCCCGAGGATAACCATGTATGCGTTAAAGTGCACATCAAGATGGGCGTCTTCACCAACAAGCTCGTCGCCGAGCGCGTATCGCCCGACACGATGCCGAAAGTCGGCGAATAAGCGAGAATAATATGAGAGCCGGGATGATCCATCCCGGCTCGTTTTTAAGTTTCAGGCGCTGCGGTATTACGAGCAGCATAGATTTTTAGCGGCCGACACTATGCTCACTATGCTGAGTATCAGCAGGATGAAGAAGAAAAGGATCGCAAGCACGTTGACCGTCACGGCGCCCTTCACTAAGGAAACGAGCGCCAGAGGCAGCGTTCCGAACGAGGTGCCGAGGCAGAAATGGGTCTTGACCGTGCTGAATATGGCGTCAAGCAGAGCGCATCCCGATACGTCGCGGTGGGTGTATGCCCTGCCCAGCCTGGAGAGCATTATCGGCGGGAAGATAAGGTCCAGGATGCCGATCGTCAGGAGCAGCGGAGCGAAGACGTCGAGCAGGTTATGTTCGCTGTCGGCAACGGATATTATGGCGAGGAGCAGGAAGCATATTGCCAATAAGATACAGCAGACGTTGAACCGCTTCATCCGCTTGTAATCGGGGCCTTCCTCAACGCCCCATTCATCATAGTCGTATCTTGAGCCGTAATCCGTGCCGGACGAACTGCTGTCGGAGTTCGAGTATGCGGGAGCGGCGGTTTTGACGGACGCCGGTTTTTCATAGTCCTTTTCGTTGATGACGTAGGGTCTTCCCGTTATGGGATCGACGAAACTTGCGGAGCAGTTTTTGCATTCCCTTGCGCCGAGCTTGTTTTTGGCGCCGCAGATGGGGCAGACGGGCTTGTACTCCGAACCGCATACGCTGCAGTAACGGCAGTCGGAGCTGTTCGTCTTGTTCCCGCAGCCGGGGCAGTAATAGCTGCAGGGCTCCGTACAGCAAACGGAGAGCTTGTTCCCGCAGGACGGGCAGAAGTTGATATCATGGGCGCGGGTCACGTATCCGCAATTGCTGCAGGCTTTTCCCGCGGCGGCGTAATTCGGCTCGGCGGAAGAGGCGTTTGCGGCGGGAGCGGCGGCTTTGGCGTCCGGCGGCTTGAACTCGCCGGGGAACTCCGACTGACAGGCGGAGCAATAGGTCGAGCCGAATCTGTTATGTGCGCCGCAGACGGGGCAGACCACCGAGATCGGCGTTCCGCAGACCACGCAGAAATTCTCATCCTTGTTCGACGGCTTCCTTCCGCAGCCCGAGCAGATGAGCGAAGCGGGCTTGCTGTTCGGACGGACGAGCTTTTTAGCGCAGGTCGGACAGAACGAAACGCTGCTTTTGAACGTCGTGAATCCGCACTTGGGGCAGGTCTTCGGGATCCGGTGGTAGTCGATCGGTTCGTCTTCCGCCGCGGGAGCCTCTTCCGAAGGCGCTGCCGCAGGTTCGGGCTCCGCTGCGAGAGTTTCGGTTTCATACTCGAAATAAGGCAGCGTCTCCTCTCCGGGCTGCGCCGCCTTCTCGGGGACGGTCTCCTCCCGGGGCTGTTCTGCCTGCTTTTCGGACTTGTGCGCCCATAAGAGCAGGGCTCCGCAGTTCGGGCAGAGCATATCGTTCTTTGCAGCGGGCGCGCCGCACGAAGGACAGCGATTGATGCTTTCCGACATCTTACCCTCCTGTTGCTTTGGTCTGTATTAATTTTATTTGTAAAAAAATCGTTTGTCAACGAAAACAATGCGAAAATTAACAAAATAAGGTAAAAAGATCCGCCGCGCAGGACGCTCGGCGGATAGGGGGGTATTTCGGGGGTCAAAGGGTCGTATCGTTCTCTCACATCCCGCGGATCGCGGCGAAACGGACGTGCGGCGAGACTATCTCAAGGTAACGGTCCATCTCCTCGCGGGTGGGCGCGGCGAAGCCCTTATAGAGCACGGTGTCGCGGTCCGCAAAGGGCTGGAGAAAATACCTCTCGGCGCCGTCGATCAGCTCGGCAATGCCGTAAAAGGAGCTTTCGTCGTGCAGGGGCTTTACGACGGTCGTGCGGAACTCATAGGGGATACTTCCCTCCTTGAGGAGCGCGGCGCTCTCCTTTATCGGCTCGAGCGCCATATCCTCCATGCCGCAGGTGAGGGCGTAGCGTTCGAGGCTGTTCTTAACGTCCATCGCGGCGTAGTCGATAAGCCCTTCGCCGATCAGCGCGCGGAGCCTGTCCGGATGCGTGCCGTTCGTATCGAGCTTCACCGAAAAGCCCATCTCCTTAACGCGGCGGATGAGGGAGGGAAGCTCGCTGCGAAGGAGCGCCTCGCCTCCGGTGAAAACGACCCCCTCGAGCAGCCCGCGGCGCTTTTCGAGGAAGGCAAAGAGCCCTTCGCCGTCCGTCACGGCGGGGGCGCTTCCCCACAGCTCGCTGTTGTGGCAGAAGGGACAGCGAAGATCGCAGCCCGCAAGAAACGCCGTGCACGCGGTTTTGCCCGGGTAATCCAATAACGTGAGCTTCTGAAGCCCGTTTATGTCCATACAATTCATCGCCCTTCGCGTAATATCACTATGATTTTACCATCACCCGGCGCAGTTTACAATAAGCGAAGCGTTTTTTCACAAAAATCGTTGACGCGGGCGATCTTTTTTGATAAAATCAATAAGATATATTAAACTCCGGCAGCCGTGTTTTGATTGACATTCCGCCGGATCGGCATTATAATAACCGGGTTAATGGTGTTAACCGGAGAGGGATTTATATGGATCTTTTTGATAAGTGCAAGAATCAGCTCGTTGAGGATATCCGCAGGGACGGCATCTACCCCTATTTTCACGAGCTGGAATCCAGGCAGGACGTTGAAGTCATTATGGAGGGCAAGCGCCGCATAATGCTCGGCTCCAACAATTATCTGGGGCTGACGGTGAACCCGCGCGTCATAAAGGCGGGCGTCGAGGCGCTCGAAAGGTACGGCAGCGGCTGTTCGGGCTCGCGCTTTCTGAACGGCACGCTCGATCTGCATATCCGGCTCGAGAACGAGCTTGCCGATTTCCTTCATAAGGAGGCGGTGATGACGTTCTCCACGGGCTTCCAGTCGAACCTCGGCATAATCAGCGCGATAGTCGGCAGGAACGATTACATGATCTGCGATAAGGAGAATCACGCCTCTATTTACGACGGGTGCAGGCTCTCCTACGGCAAGATGCTCCGCTACCGCCATGCGGATATGGACGATCTGGAGGAGCAGCTCAGGCGCGTGCCCGAGAACGCGGGCAAGCTCATTATCACGGACGGCGTGTTCTCCATGGGCGGCGACATAGCGAAGCTCCCGGAGATAGTCGATCTTGCGCACAAATACGGCGCGCGGGTCATGGTGGACGACGCGCACGGTCTGGGCGTCCTCGGCGAGAACGGACGCGGCACGGCGGATCATTTCGGGCTTACCGATCAGGTGGACATCATAATGGGCACCTTCTCGAAGAGCCTTGCCTCCCTCGGCGGATACATGGCGGGCGACTACCGCGTGGTCGATTACGTGCGGCACGCATCCCGTCCGTTCATATTCTGCGCTTCGATACCGCCCGCAAGCTGCGCCACCGCGCTGGAGGCGCTGCATATCTTAAAGGAATCGCCCGAGCTGCCCAAGCGTCTTATGGCGCTCGCCGCTCATATGAGGAAGGGCCTGCGCGAGCGCGGCGTCGCCATCCGCGAGAGCATAACGCCCATCATCCCCATCTACACCTACACCGCGGAGAGGACGCTCGTCAAAGCGAAGGAGCTTTACGACAACGGCGTTTACGTCAATCCCGTGCTCCCGCCCGCCACGCCCGCGGACGAGTGCCTGCTGCGAACCAGCTACATGGCGACGCATACCGAGGCGCTGCTTGACGAGGCGCTGGATATAATCGAGAAGGTCATTAAAGAGTGATCGGCGATCAACGCTCATCTGCCTGAACGCCTGCGTTCAGGCGGGGTGAGTGACCGCAGAAACATAAATAAGAGGTGCATCATGCGTATCGTGATAATAACCGGCGCAACGAGCGGCATCGGTCTTGCCATGGCGGAGCTTTTCGCCGGGAAGGGCGACGCCGTTTACTGTCTCGCCCGGAGGGAGGCGCCCATCCCCGAGGGGGCGAGGTTCATCCCCTGCGACGTGACGGATGAGGACGCCGCCAAAGCCGCCGTGAACGAGGTGCTCTCCCGCGAGGGGAGGATCGACCTCCTCATCAACAACGCGGGGTTCGGCATATCGGGCGCGGTCGAATTCACCGACGCCGCGGATGCGAAAAGGCAGTTCGACGTCAATTTCTTCGGCATGGTCAATATGACGAAGGCGGCGCTCCCCGCTATGCGCAAGGCCGGCGGGGGCAGGGTGATAAATTTGAGCTCCGTCGCCGCGGTCGCCCCGATACCCTATCAGACGTATTACTCCGCCTCCAAGGCGGCGATCAACTGCTTCACCATGGCGCTCGCCAACGAGGTGAGGGCGCATAACGTAAAGGTCAGCGCGCTTATGCCCGGCGACGTGAAGACCGGCTTCACCGCCGCAAGGAAGAAGTCCCTCGCGGGGGCGGAGGAGTATCCCTCGCTCGAAAAGTCCGTAAAGCGGATGGAGCATGACGAACAGAACGGCATGCCGCCCGCCGCGCTTGCCAAAAAAGCTTACCGCATATCGAAAAAAGCCCATCCGAAGCCGCTGTATTCCTGCGGGCTTTCGTATGAGCTCGTCTGCGTTTTGATAAAGCTTCTGCCCTCCCGCTTCGCAAATTGGGTGCTCGGGAAGCTGTATGGGTGAAAGGAAAATCAGCAATTAGCAATTAGAAATTAGCA
>DGHD01000028.1:6488-6906 GCA_002392505.1 Christensenella sp. UBA3857
ATTAGAAATTAGCAATTAGCAATTAAACAAGGAATTCCCGGGTGGGAATTCCTTGTCTTTATAATCGGATGAAAATCCTCCGGATTTTCTAATAGATAACCCCCTCATCAGTCGTTCTCGCTTACGCTCGCCCGACAGCTTCCCCACCCAAGGGGGAAGCCTTTTGGTTGGCCGCATTCCGACTATTCAGCCTTCCCTTGGGGGAAGGGGGACCGGAGCCGTAAGGCGAGGGTGGATGAGGGATGCTTCAGATTAACTTGAGCTTTCCGACTTTGTTACACTAACGATACATCGTGCACACATACTGGGATATATCTCGCAGGAGGTTCGCAGACGGTCGCGGAGCGATCCCGACCATCCGGTGAATGGTCAAAAAGTCAATGAACGGGCGGAAAGGTCCGCCCCGTTACCGATAGAT
>DGHD01000028.1:7084-10560 GCA_002392505.1 Christensenella sp. UBA3857
CGAGCGGTGGATGAGGGATGCTTCAGATTAACTTGAGCTTCCCAACTTTGTTACACTAACGATGCATCGTGTATTCAAACTCGGATATGTCTCGCAGGAGCGGTTTTCCGATGTTGGCTTATCGTGGTTCCCCCCTCGCCGGTCGCAGACGCTCCCGGCGGGGCGCTCGCTAAAATCGTAACACCGTTACGATTTTTTAACGCTCTCGCTATCGCGGCGCGTCACGCCCACTCGGCTCGAAAAAAACATTTTTCGGCCACGTGGGCGGCGCTCGCTTCGCTCGCTTAACGTGCGTCCTAAAAACTTGAGTGCATCTCGCTTTGCCTGCAAGTTTTTCAGCCTTCCCCTTGAGGGGAAGGGGGACCGACGGCGCAAGCCGTTGGTGGATGAGGTGTAATTGCTAATTGCTAATTGCTAATTGCTAATTGCAAATCCTCTCACGCTTCCGCGAGCCCGTTCACGTCCAGCTTCAGGACCCGTTCGCAGACCTCGCCGATAAACTTTCGGTCGTGCGAAACGGCGATTATGCAGCCGCCGAAGCCGCGGAGGATATTCCTTATCACGGGGTTCGAGAGGGGGCTGAAATTGCGCGTAGGCTCGTCCAGGAGCAGCACGTTATACCCTTCGAGCGCCATCTTTACGAAAAACAGCTTCGCCTTCTGCCCGCCCGAGAGCCTCGAGGCGGGATTTTCCATTTCATCCTTTGTGAAGCGCACGCTGCCGAGGTACGTCCTCGCCCTTGTCACGGCGTCCTTTTCGCCCGTCGGCGCAAGGAAATCGACCGGCGTTTCCCATTCGTCCAGCATTTCAAAATAGTTTTGCGGCATATAGAAGAGGCGGATGTCCTTCCTCTCCCCGAGCTCCTTTTCGACGAGCCTTAACAGCGTCGTCTTCCCGACGCCGTTTTTCCCGATCAGCGCGACGTGCTCCCCGGCGTTGACGTTCAGCGTGAAGCCCTCCGTCAGCCGCCTGCCGTCCGGCGCGAACAGCCCCGGGCAGTCGAAGCGCAGTATCTCCTTGCGGCGGGGAAGCGCCGCCTCGGGCAGGGAGAGGTCTATCTGCCATTCGCTCACGGGCGCTTCGGTCAGCTCCTCGCGCTCCTTTTCGAGCCTGCGTCCCTGGCTTAGCACGGAGTGCATCTTCTTTTTAAGCAGCCTGCCCGTCGAGGGATCCTGCCGCGTAAGGCTGCGCTGCGCCGAATCGACCTTTTCGTAGATCTCGCGCCAGCGCTCCTCCTTCTTTTTGAACTCCGCATGCTCAAATGCCGAGACCTGCGCCTGGTGCGCGAACGCGCGGGAGCGCCTGTCGACGTACTCGCGGTAGGGGACGTTCGCCACGGTGTGCCGGGCGACCTTCTTGTGATGCACGTGCTCGAGGTGTATGACCGCCGTCGCCGTGTTCTCGATCAGCGTCTCGTCGTGCGATACGAAGAGCACGCCGCCCTCGAAGCCGTTTATGAACCCCTCGAGCCATTCGAGGGTGTCGAGGTCTATATCGTTGGTCGGCTCGTCAAGGAGCAGCATATCGGGCTCGGAACAGAGTATCTTTGCCAATCGGAGCTTCACGCGCTCGCCGCCGGAGAGCGTCGAAACGGGGCGCGTTTCGTGAACGAGGGCGGGATCCAGCCCGACCCGCGCCGCCTCCGCCTCCGCGCGCCAGAGCTCGTCGTCGGGAAGCCCAATGAATCCGCGCACGGGAAGGGCGTTTTCATCGTCCTCGAGCTCCTGCTTGAGATATCCTATGCGGTGCTTCCCGCGGGAGACGCCGCCCGTGTATTCGGCGTGACCCTCGATGAGCTTCGGGTCGGCGATCAGCTTCAAAAGGGTGGACTTGCCGTTGCCCTCCTCGCCGATTATAACGGTGCGGTCGCCGGGGTTAAGGGTAAACGAAAGACCGTCTACGAGCGCGCGCCCGTTCGCGGTCAGGAATATGGAAATATCGTTGAGTTGTATCATGGCGTGACCTCGCTGAAAAAACACAAAATCGACCCGCAGCTTATCCGGCTGCGGTAAGGGGGAAAGGATCGACAGGCGTTTCAGCGAATGGTCAAGCCGGGGTACCTCTTTTCTTTAATGATCGGTCATATCATAGCACATCGCGCGGAAGGAATCAATATCAGAAGAACATCTTTTTGCGGAAATCCTCGCGCTTTCTGAATAGCTTTCCGACGATCAGCACGGCGATGCTCATTATCCCGCAGGATATCGCGGTGTAGATCGACCAGTCGAAACGGATGCGCCCGCGGATGTGGAGCTCGATCAAAAGCTGCATCACCAGCACGAGCACCATCGTCATTACGAGCACGATTATCACCTTTAGCGGCAGACGCGCCTTTTTGGAGCTGATCATAAGCCAGCAGCCGATGAGATACGCGCCGATGAGCGCCGTCATGGGCAGCGCGAAGGTGAAGTACCAATGCCCCTTGAGCCACATCGAGAGCCCGAACAGGAACGCGGCGACCTCGATCACGCCGAAGAGCATGAACAGCCAGACCTTCGGGCGCTTGAAAAGGCAGGGGAAAACTATCGTCATAAAGCCGAGCAGTATCGCCGCCGCGGGTATCACCGACCAGCCGAAGCGGCCGCCGTCGATAAGGTCCGCCGCGATGACGGACACGAAGGGTATTACGATAAGGAGCGACAGTACCGCCGCCGCCGTCCTTCTGACGGTTCGGTGCTCGACGGTCTCAACGTCCGCCGGGAACGGCTTTTCCGCCGCGGGATCGTAAGGCGCAACGGGGTTTATCACCTCCACCCCGCATAACGGGCAGCGCTTCTCGGAAGCGGAGAGCTCCACCCCGCAGTTGACACAGTAGCTCATGGGAAACCTCCGGTGAATCAGCAATTAGGAATTAGCAATTAGCAATTAGCAATTAGCAATTACGCTGCGCGGACACGAAGCCGAAAGGCGGTTATCGCAGCGGTCAGGTTGACACAGTAGCTCATGGGAAACCTCCGGTGAATCAGCAATTAGGAATTAGCAATTAGCAATTAGCAATTACGCTGCGCGGGCACGAAGCCGAAAGGCTGTTATCGCAGCGGTCAGGCGGCGACAGGAAAATGCGATCGGCAAATGCGCTGCGCGGGCATGGATCGATGCAGATCATTTTTGGTTTTTCGTTATCGATGCAAGCAGTTTGATCAGCTCGCCGCAGTCGCTGTAAATGCTCTCGAAGGAACGATCGTCAATATAACCGCTCGCATGGAGCAATTCGAGCCAGTAGGATGTTTCATTCGTTTCCTTATACGCAATGTAAAGCTTGCAGTAAAAATCCGCTTCGCTTTGGGCGCAGATGGATTCCGATACGTTTGCGCCAATGCTTGTACCGCTTTTCAGCACCTGCCGGGCAAGATCGAGCGGACATTTGTTTTCGCAAAGGTATTTGTATAGCTGGATGATCCTCAAGGCGAACGCCTTGCTTTTATCAAGAACAGCATTGTCTTTTTTCATAATAAACCTCTTCGATTAACGGTTTT